>CAZHHH010000023.1:0-18334 GCA_964532085.1 uncultured Marinilabiliaceae bacterium | reverse complement strand
GTGGGTCTGTTGGGGCTGAGGCACCTATTGCTTTGACTGGTGCAGCTATCGGCTCTACATTGGGACGCTGGTTTCACCTCAATTATAAAACTATTACTTTGCTTATTGGGTGTGGCGCAGCTGGTGCTGTTGCTGGTATTTTTAAAGCTCCAATGGCTGGTTTTATGTTTACGCTAGAGGTGCTGATGCTTGATTTGACCATTGCATCTATTGTGCCGTTGCTCTTGTCAGCTGTTACTGCTGCTTCGGTTGCATATTTTTTTCTTGGTAAAGGGGCAGAGTTTAATTTCATTCTTGAAATACCGTTTGAGCTAAATACATTACCATATTATCTTATTTTAGGAGTGGTTGGCGGTTTGGTATCTTTTTATATTACTAGAGGAACTTTGTTTTTTGAGAAAAAACTAGAAAAAATAAAGAATATTTATCTGAAATGGATTATTGGAGGTGTAACTCTAAGTGTGTTGATTTTCTTTCTACCTCCTTTATATGGTGAGGGTTATGATACAATTTCTGCACTTTTAGCTGGGAATTCAGATGCTATTTTTGCAAATAGTATGTTTTACAACTACAAAGATTCTGTTTGGGTTATAGTTGTATTTCTCTTCGCATTAATAGGCTTTAAAGTTGTTGCAGCATCTGCAACTAATGGGAGTGGGGGAGTTGGTGGAATTTTCGCACCATCGCTCTTTATTGGTGGTGTTACTGGCTATATGCTTGCAGTAGTTTTAAATATGTTGGGTGCAGATGTGCCCGCATCACATTTTACTTTAGTGGGAATGGCTGCTATGATGTCGGGGGTAATGCACGCACCATTAACAGCAATATTTTTAATAGCAGAAATTACAAACGGACACGCACTTTTTATTCCCTTAATCGTTGTTTCTACTTTATCACTTTTGACAAATAAATATTTTGAACCACACACTATATATACCAAGCGATTGGCAAGGCGAGGAGAGTTGTTAACACACCATAAAGATCAGGCTGTTTTGACTCTGTTGCGACTTGATAAAGTTCTAGAAACGGATTTTCATACAGTTACGCCTAATCAAACTCTTGGCGAGTTAGTGAAAGTTATAGCAAGGTCTAAACGTAATATTTTCCCTGTAATAAATCATGAGGAGCGACTGATTGGAATTGTTATGCTTGAAGATATTCGTGAAATAATGTTTAATAATGAGCTTTACTCCACTACAAATGTGCATCATTATATGATGGTTCCACCTGCATTTATTGATATTGATGAGCGTATGGACCAGGTTATGAAAAAGTTTGAACAGACAGATGCTTGGAATTTGCCAGTGGTAGATGATGGAAAATATGTGGGTTTTGTATCTAAATCGAAAATATTTTCAGCTTATAGAAGTGTGTTAGTTCATTTTTCGGAAGAATAATTATTAAAAAATGTTTACTTCTATTACTATATATGATTAAAAAAACTATTTTTGTAAACTTATATAAAAACTGAATAAATAAAATTAGAAATAATCAATCAAATTATAACTACAAATCACTTTGTTTAAGATAGTTATATTTGATTGTTAAAATAAATTTTTACGCAGATGAAAAGAGACGAACAAATATTTGATTTGATTAATCAGGAGCAGGAAAGACAGATGAATGGTATTGAGCTTATTGCTTCTGAAAACTTTGTTAGTGAGCAGGTTATGGAAGCTGCAGGTTCTGTTTTAACAAACAAATATGCAGAGGGATTGCCAAACGCACGTTATTATGGTGGTTGCCAAATAGTTGACCAAACAGAAACTTTAGCTATTGAGAGATTAAAGCAACTTTTTGGCGCAGAGTGGGCAAATGTTCAGCCACATAGTGGTGCACAGGCTAATATGGCTGTGTTTTTAGCTGTATTAAAACCAGGTGATAAATTTTTAGGCTTTAATCTTTCTCATGGTGGTCACCTTTCTCACGGTTCTGCTGTTAATAGCTCTGGTATTCTATACGAACCGCTTGATTATGGGGTTAATAAAGAGACCGGATTAGTTGATTATGACGAAATGGAAGCTAAAGCTCTTGAGCACAAACCAAAATTAATTATTGGTGGTGCATCTGCATACTCTCGTGATTGGGATTATGAAAGAATGAGGGCAATTGCTGATAAAATAGGTGCGTTATTAATGATTGATATGGCACACCCTGCAGGATTAATTGCAGCTGGATTATTAAAGAATCCTGTAAAATATGCTCATATTGTAACAACAACAACTCATAAAACCCTTAGAGGTCCTCGTGGTGGTGTTATTATGATGGGTAAAGATTTTGATAATCCATTTGGTATTAAAACAAGAAAAGGAGATATTAGAAAAATGTCATCTCTACTTGATTCAGCTGTTTTTCCAGGAATTCAAGGTGGTCCTCTAGAGCATATTATTGCTGCAAAGGCTGTATCATTCTACGAAGCTCTACAACCTGAATATATTGAATATCAAAAGCAAGTTCAGAAAAATGCTGCTGAAATGGCTCGTCTTTTAATAGAAAAAGGATACAATATAACATCAGGTGGTACAGAAAATCATAGTATGCTTGTTGATTTAAGATCTAAATTCCCTGAATTAACAGGTAGAAAAGCTGAAGATACATTAGTGCTAGCTGATATTACTATTAATAAAAATATGGTTCCTTTTGATGATAGATCGCCTTTCCAAACTTCAGGTATAAGATTGGGTACTGCGGCACTTACAACAAGAGGTTTAAAAGAGAAAGATATTGCACCAATTGTCGATTTTATCGATAGAGTGCTATCTAATATTGAAGATGAAAAAGTTATTAGTGATGTTAAAAAAGAGGTGAATGAAATGATGAAGAAATTTCCACTTTTTGCGTATTAATAAAATTATATTAAAATATTATAAAAACAGGAATGAGATTTGTCTTATTCCTGTTTTTTCGTTTTATTTAAAAAATTAAAATTCTAAAAGTTGAAAAGAAAAGTATTATTTATAACTGGTTCATCGTCTGGAATTGGTTTAGCAACTATTAAATATTTTGCTAAAAAAGGATGGAATATTGCTGCAACAATGCGTGATACTTCTAAAGCAGAGTTGTTTTCTTCTTATGAAAATGTGCGTGTTTATGATCTTGATGTAACTTCTCCAGTAATGATAGAGAATGTTGTAAAACAGGTGATTAATGATTTCGGGAAAGTTGATGTTGTTGTAAATAATGCAGGATATGGAGCAATTGGTCCGTTTGAGTTTGCTGATGATAAAGATGTGGAAAAACAGATAAATACTAATTTTTTATCGGTTTCAAAGATTACAAACAGTTTTATACCACATTTTATAGAGAAAGGTGATGGTGTATTTATCAATATATCTTCAATTGCGGGAAGAATTGCTCTGCCTTTTTATTCAATTTACAACGCCTCAAAGTTTGCTATTGAGGGATTTTCAGAGAGTTTATCTTACGAACTTCGTGAGTTTAATATCAAAGTGAGAATTATTGAACCAGGACCAATAAAAACTGATTTTAATAGTCGTTCTAGAGTAGATTTGTTAAAAGGAAATTCCAATCACTATAAAAAACATTTTGCTAAGGCAGATGGCTTTTATACAAACTTGTTTAATAATGCTATTTCAGCTGAAAAAGTAGCGAAAATTATTTATAAAGCTTCTAGTTCAACTTCAAAAAGAATGAGATATCCAGTTGGTTTTAATGCAAAAGCTTTACTTATCCTCAACAAACTCTTACCCTCAAGGTTGTATAGATTAATTGTTAGATTCGTAATAAATTTATAATAGGAAGAATGATTTATTTTTTACTTACTTTTTTTGTTTTACACACATCTGTAAATTTTTATATTGGATATAGAGGTTATCAAGCATTGGAGTTTTTTCCAATGGCTCGTCCATATTTAATTATTTTGTTGATAATATTGACATTTGCTTACCCCATTGGTGTCTATTTTGAGCGGAAAATTTTATCTATTTTTACATTAACTATCCATTGGATGGGTGCAATATGGTTTGCTTTTATGTTATACATAACACTTTCTTTGTTCCTTGTCGATATTTTTAGAGTCGTAAATCATTTTATACCGATGGTTTATTTTACTAATATCGTAAGAACTAAACAAATAGCATTTTATTTTATTGTATCGCTCTCTTCACTATTAATTTTGTCTGGATATATAAATAGTTGGTTTCCAAAAGTTAAAACTTTAACAATCGAGATACCTAAAAAAGCCAGAAAAACAGATGAATATCATATTGTTGCAGCTAGTGATATACACCTTGGGTCATTTGTGAGAAAGCATAAAGTAAAAAAGTTAGTTGACAAGATAAATGAGTTAAGTCCTGATATTGTACTCTTTGCTGGAGATGTGGTTGATAGTGAGCCAAAACCTGTTATTAATCAAAATTTAGGAGTATATTTTAATGATATAGATTCAAAATATGGAGTTTATGCAGTTACTGGAAATCATGAATATATTGGTGATGCTGAGAAATCAATTGCTTATCTTACTAAAAAAGGCATTAACTTTCTTCGAGATAGTTCTATATTAATTGATGATGAGATTTATATTGTTGGTCGTGAAGATATTCACAAGACACGTATGAATGGGCAAAACAGAAAACATTTAGCAGAACTTTTAGATGGCGTTGATATGACAAAAGCCATAGTTTTATTAGATCATCAACCATATAATTTGGGTGAGGTTGTAAAGTATCCCGTAGATATTCAGCTTTCTGGGCATACGCATCACGGACAAATGTGGCCAGCAAGTTATATAACAAAAGCTATGTTTGAGGTAAGCCGTGGTTATAAAAAAATATTAGGAACTCACTTTTATGTAAGTTCTGGTTATGGAACTTGGGGACCACCAATAAGAATTGGTAGCCGACCTGAGATTATTTCTATAAAAATGATATTCACTGCAGACTAAAAAATTATTTTTCTGAGTCTATCAATTTGTTTTTGTTTATTTACCTCTCGTAGTTTCTTTGCAGTTTTGGTAAAGTATTGATGGTTTTTAATAAATTTTAATTGTCGCTTATTCCATGCATTTAGTGAATCTACAAGATTTCTCTCTTTTAACTCTTCATAAAGGTTATTTGAAATAGGTAAAAAGTCAGTTCTGCCTAAATAATCAAGGTCAGAATCACACATAATTTTCTCGAGAATATTGGTCGGATGTGGTGGTAACTTTGTAGCCATAATTAATTTACATACTTGATCAATATATTCTTGTGGAAAATCATAGCTTGCCATTTTTTCTCGTGCCATAACTGTACTGTGGTATTCATGATTATTGTAATCAATTGCATGACCAGCATCATGGAAAAGTGCAGCTATTTTAAGAATTAACAACTCCTCTTCTGACACACCTTCAGCCCATCCGATAAGTTCAACTTCAGTAACAACATCAATTGTGTGCTTAACATTATGATAGTAAAGATTTTTTGGAAGATTATGCTCTAAAAAATCAAGCATCTCTTCTTCTAAATCTATATATTTTATATGACCATATTTTATAATAAAGTTATGATTTGGCAAGAAAGGATTTTTACTGTCTTTAAATTCTGGCAACCAGTTTTCTACATTATAAACATTAAGATTACCTACATATTTGGCTGGTAAAAGTCCAACTTTTTCTCCTTCAAAAAATTCTTTGATAAGCTCATAAGTCATTGCAGATGTAACTATACCTGTTCCATCAGAGCTTTCTCCTAATCTAAAACATGTGGATAAATTTTCACCAGAAAAACTGAAAGTTGGGTGGTCTTCTTTTTCAGGTATTGCAAGAACAGAGCCAGTATGAACAGCTAAGTTAAGTGACCAAATAGACCATGGTTTCTCCTTTTTTATGATGTTTGCTAAATTTCTAATCTCCATAGCAATTTGCATAATATCAATAACATTTGTTCTGCTTTCAGTTTGCAAACCTGCAGCATATATTGTGGTGTCACCTAAGGTTCTTATAGGTAGTATGTTGTGCTTAAAAGTAATATCCTCAACTCTATGTTTTATTTCATCTAATAAATCAACCATTCTTGTCGGGTCTTCAACTTCATATAATTTGTCAAATCCCGATACACCTACGTATAGAATTGATACCATACGTAATCTCCTTGCACTTTTTTTAGATCCTTTGTTTTTATTCATTTCAGATTCAGGTGAGAATTTTAACAATAATTTTTGATAATTTAAATTCTGCTCCTGTATTGCAGCAAATCTATCAGCTAACTCACAAAAACGTTCTTTTAAGTTTTTGTTTGTTGTAGCCAATCTTTTTATACGCTCTATATAGCTTTCTGCTTCTAATGAAATGTCTGTAGCTAACTCTTGATTTTCAGTTCTATTCACTTTTAGTCTCCTTTTTGGCCTTTTTGAAATAAATTTATAACCTCTAAGCTGTTGCTCTCAAGCGGATTTTCTTCCTTCAGCCAATTAATCATCACACCTCTTTTCTCCATTCCTCTAAACCACGTCATCTGTCGTTTTGCAAACTGATGTATGGCTATATTCAACTTCTCCACCATCTCTTCATAACCAATCTCCCCAATAATGTATTGAGTTATAAACTTATACTCTAATCCATAATAAATCAAATCCTCAGGCAAAATGCCTTCGTCCAGTAGCCCTTTAACTTCATCAATCATACCCTCTTTGAGGCGCTCATGTAGACGTTTAGTAATTTTCGTTCTACGACGTTCCCTATTAATATCTATACCAATGATTAAAGGATTAATAATTGGCACTTCTACAGATATCTCTGGGTGCGATTGATAATAAGTTTCAATTTCAATAGCTCTTATAGCTCTTTTTTTCGTTTCAGTGTCTGTCGAGTTGTGTAAGTTACGGAAACTTGTGAGAATAGCTTCTAATTCTTCTAAACTTTTTGAGTTCAACTCCTCACGAAGCTCCATATTGGGTGGTACGTGAATTAATTTATAGTTTTTTAACACAGATTCAATATATAAACCTGTGCCACCGCAAAGAATTGCATTTTTATTTTCTGAAGTTATTGATGAAAATGCATTATAAAAATCATTTTGATATTCATAAACATTATATTTATAACCAGGTTCTCTAATATCAATTAAATGATAGGGAATTGAGAGACCATCAATTATGTAATCATCAAGGTCTTTTCCAGTTCCAATATCCATTCGCTTGTAAATTTGTCGAGAATCAGCACTAATAATCTCTGAATTGCTAAGTTTGCTAGCAACTTGAGTAGCAAGCTTAGTTTTGCCACTTGCTGTGGGTCCTAAAATTACGAGTAAGTTATAACGGCTTCCTGTCATTTGTACACTTAGTGGTTAATGTAAAGTAAAGATAGAACTTTTTAATGAAAAACTAAATAAAAAGGAACTTATTATTAATTAATTTAAATTGGTTACTCATTTTTTATAAATTTGTCATTATATTATAAAGTAATAAATATGAATGAAACAAAACTAACAACATCTGATATATATAAAGAATTATTTAGAAGAATATGGCAATTGATTATTAATCCAGAAAAAGAGTGGGATGTTATTAAAAATGAAAATAAGACTTTTAATAATGTGCTTTCTGATTTTGCATTACCAATTATAGGGTTAGTTACAGTTGCTGCATTTATTGGTTATACTTTAAAATTTCAAGACTTTAACTTGGAGTATGCACTAAAACATACAACTATTGTCTTTATAAGTTTGTTTGCTTCAATTTACATCATCTTTTTCTTACTCGGATTAATTATGATATCTGATGGATTTAAAAAGAATGATGTAATTGCATTGACAATATATTCATCTACAATGTGGTATCTTTTGTCATTTATAACTGAACTTATACCAGAGTTGTTCTTTTTAAACATTTTTGTTATATATAACGCATTTGTGATTTTTCAAGGAGCAAAAATATATATGAAAGGACTTAGCAAAGGGAAAATTTATTTTATCACAACTCTGTTATTTATAACAGTTCATTCTTTTCCCTTTACTATGAGATTTTTCCTTTCAAGATTAATAATTATTTAAAAATAGAATATGTCCAATCCTAATAAAATAAATATAAGAAATAGACGTGCAACATTTGATTATGAGCTTATTGAAAGGTTTGTTGCAGGGATTCAATTAGTTGGAACAGAGATAAAATCTATTCGTCAAGGAAGAGCAAGTTTGGTTGATTCATATTGCTATTTTGTAAAAGATGAGTTGTGGATAAAAGGATTAAATATTTCCGAATATTTTTATGGAACATATAATAATCATATACCTGACCGTGAACGAAAACTGTTACTACAACGAAAAGAGTTGAATAAATTAATAAGAAGAACCAAAGAGTCAGGATTAACAATAATTCCAGTCCGTCTGTTTCTAAATAATAAAGGATTAGCAAAAGTTGAAATTGCTCTTGCTAGAGGTAAAAAACAGTATGATAAACGTGAATCTTTAAAGCTAAAAGATGCTTCACGTGAGATGGATAGAGTAAGAAAAGATTATTATTAAATTCAGTAGTTAGGATGAAATTTAGAGAGACTAAAGTTACAAAACTTTTTAACATAGAATACCCTATTATTCAGGGTGGAATGGTGTGGTGTAGTGGGTGGAGACTTGCTTCGGCAGTTAGTAATAGTGGAGGAATGGGACTTCTTGGTGCTGGAAGTATGTATCCAGATGTTTTGCGTGAACATATTCAAAAAATGCGCAAAGCAACAGACAAGCCTTGGGGTGTAAATATTCCACTAATTTACCCAAATATTGATGAGGTTATTCAGGTTATTGTTGATGAAAAAGTAGAAATAGTTTTCACATCAGCTGGAAACCCAATGAAATACACCTCTTTTTTACAAGAAAAAGGCATTAAAGTTGCTCACTTAGTTGCTAATAGTAGATTTGTTAGTAAATGTGTTGAAGCTGGCGTTGATGCAATAGTAGCTGAGGGTTTTGAAGCTGGCGGACACAACGGGCGTGAGGAGACAACTACAATGAATCTCATTCCTTTAATGAAGCGTGTAACAGACATTCCATTAATTGCAGCTGGAGGAATAGGCACTGGAAGCCAAATTGCAGCAGCATTTGCTCTTGGTGCTGAAGGTGTGCAGATAGGTTCTCTCTTTGCACTTTCTGAAGAGTCGTCTGCACACGAAAATTTTAAGAATGCCGCTGTTAATCTTAAAGAGGGTGAAACTATTTTGGCTTTGAAGCAAATTTCGCCCACAAGAATGATGAAAAATGAATTTTATAATCAAATTAAAGAGGCTAAAGAGAGCGGTAAGTCTGTTGATGAACTTCGAGAAATTGTTGGTAAAGGAAGAGCTAAAAAAGGAATTTTTGAGGGTGATTTAAAAGAGGGAGAGTTGGAAATTGGGCAAGTTGCTTCATTGGTTGATAAAATCAAGCCTGTTTCAGAAATATTTAACACTTTATTGTCAGACTATAAGCAGGCAGTAAGTAATATTCCGCAATTATAAAAAATGGTAAACATAGAAAAACATATTCTTGCAAATGGACTAACAGTTTTGGTTCATCAAGATAACTCAACGCCTTTGGCTGCAGTAAATTTATTATATAATGTAGGTTCACGTGACGAAATTCCTGAAAAAACAGGATTTGCCCATCTTTTTGAGCATCTTATGTTTAGCGGAAGTGTTAATATTCCATCATACGACACAGTTGTGCAGCTTGTTGGAGGTGAAAATAATGCTTGGACAAATAGCGATTATACCAATTATTATATAACGCTACCTGCCCAAAATATTGAAACAGCTTTCTGGCTAGAGTCTGATAGAATGTTAGAACTGAATTTTTCGCAAGAGAAATTAGATATTCAAAAAAATGTGGTTATTGAAGAGTATAAACAGAGATATTTAAATAGTCCTTATGGAGATATTCCGTTATTAACTAGACCGCTTGCATATAAGACGCACTCTTATCAATGGCCAACAATAGGCAAAGATATTTCACACATTGAAAAAGCTACTTTGGATGATGTAAAGAGCTTTTTTTATAAATATTATGCTCCAAATAATGCAGTTTTATCTGTAGCTGGCAATGTAAAGTCTGTAGAGATATTCAAACTGGCAGAAAAATGGTTTGGTGATATTCCCAAAAGAGATGTGCCCATAAGAAAATTGGCACAAGAACCAGAAAGAACTAAGCAAGAGGTTTTAACTGTTGAGCGCGATGTGCCTACTGATATGATTGTAATGAACTTTCATATGGATAACAGAAAATCTAAAGGTTATTATAGTAGTGATTTGTTATCTGATATTTTGGCAAATGGTTCATCTTCACGCTTGTATCAAAATCTTTTTAAAAAAGAGAAACTTTTCACAACAATTGATGCATATATTTCTGGTAATGTTGAGCCTGGACTTTTTACTGTTGCAGGTAGATTGATGTCTGGTGTAAATATGGAAAAAGCTGAAAATGCCATTTGGAATGAGTTAGAATCATTGCAAAAAGAGATAGTAGCAGAGGAAGAGTTGCAAAAAGTGAAAAACAAAGTTGAAGCTAACTTAGTATTTGCAGAGGTTAGTTTTTTGAATAAAGCAGTAAATATGTCTCAATATGAGATGATTGGTGATGCTGATGATATAAATAAAGAAGCTGATAACTATAGAGCTATTTCAACTTCTGATATAAAAGAGAAAGCTCAGAATCTCTTTAGAAAAGAGAATAGCACAGTTTTAAAATATTTATCAAAAAATAATATCCAAAAATGACAAATAAGATAGATCGAACTAAATCGCCACTATATAACTCTTTAGAACTATCAAATATTTTACCCATAGAGACTTTTAAATTAGATAATAAAGTTGAAGTTGGTATTATAAAAGGTGGTTCACAAGAGATTGTAAAAATCGATTGGATATTCTCAGCTGGTATGGAGCAAGCGGGTAGAACGGTTTTGGCAACTGCAACTGGTAACTTGATGCGTGAGGGAACAACAACGAAATCTTCACAAGAAATTTCAGAAATGTTAGATAATTATGGCTCTTATTTATCAGTTGCTACTTATCATCACAACTCTATAGTGACATTAATTGCATTAACAAAACATCTCGACAAATTGCTTCCTCTTGTTGAGGATATGCTAAGTAATCCTGTTTTTTCTCAAGAAGAAATTGATATCTATTTGAATAAAAAACGTCAAGAATATTTAGTGAATTTAGAGCGTGTAGGATACCTCACAACGATGAAATTTAAAGAAGTTGCTTTTGGAAGTAATCATATTTATGGTATGTCTGTTGCTTTAGATGATTATGATAAAATAAATCGTGAAGATATTGTAAAATTTCATTCTGATAACTATTTAAAGAATCGTTTGAATATTGTAGTAGCTGGTCAACCTTTGGACAATACAATTGAGTTATTAAATAACCATTTTGGTAAAAAAGAAAGAGATTTATCAATAAAAGAGAGTGTTAAATCAGTTGATTTTGATTCTTCGTCAGTTCTAGAGCATTATGTATTAAAAGCTGATGCGATGCAAACTTCTATAAAAATTGGAAGAAGAATTATAACAAATCATCATAAGGATTTTACCTCCTTGGCTGTTATTAATACAATTTTAGGAGGTTATTTTGGTTCAAGGTTGATGACAACGGTAAGAGAAGAGAAAGGATTGACTTATGGAATTTCATCTGGACTTCAATCATATTTGGAGAGTGGAATTTGGATGATTTCTTCAGAAGTGGCAGCAGTTAAGCAATCAGAAGCTATAGAAGCCGTTTTTGAAGAGATGCGAAAAATGCGTGAAGAGCTAATATCGGTAGAGGAATTAGAAGTGGTGAAAAACTATATGTTGGGTTCTATGATGCGAATATTTGACGGACCTTTTTCAACTTCTGATGTTTATAGAAATATAAAAGAGGGTGGATTAGATTTAAGTTATTATCAGCGATTAGAAGATAGAATAAAGAGTATAACCCCAGAGGAGATAAAAAATATTTCAGAAAAATATTTGAAAAAAGATGATTTTTTTGTAATTATATCAGGTTCTGAAAATAAAAACTAATATTTAAAATAATCGTATTAATAGATTGTAAATTTTGTTGCAGCAGTAATTTTACTATTTATGGGTCAAAAAATTAGAGAAGAGGAAGAGATAATACTTGCAAAGCAGAAACTTGACGAAATTATAAGTTTGTGTACGCGTTGTAACACTTTTGATGAGCATAAGTTAATCCAAAAAGCTTTTGAAGTTGCTCTGGATGCGCATAAGGGTGTCCGACGTAAATCGGGAGAGTTATATATTATGCATCCATTAGCTGTTGCTCGTATTGTTGCAGACGAAATTGGACTTGGTTCTAAGGGTATTGCTGCCGCTCTTCTGCACGATGTTGTTGAAGATACTAATTACACCTTAGAAGATATTGAAACAATATTTGGTGAAAAAATTGCAAGTATTGTTGATGGACTGACAAAACTAGAAACAGTTCTCGACCCTTCGCAATCAGAGCAAGTTGAAAATTTCAAAAAGCTTCTTCATACAATGGTTGAAGATATTAGGGTTATTTTGATAAAACTTGCTGACAGATTGCATAATATGCGTACTTTAGAGAGTATGCCGCAACATAAAAAGCTAAAAATTGCAGGTGAAACTCTTTATGTGTATGCTCCATTAGCTCATAGGTTAGGACTTTATACTATCAAATCAGAACTTGAAGATTTAAGTTTAAAGTATGAACATCCAGATGTCTATACTGAAATTTCAGAATTATTAGAAGAGTATAAAATTGAGAAGCATTATCAACTAAATCGCTTCTCTTTACCAATATCTAATCGATTATCAGAGGAAGGCTACAATTTTGATATTAAAGGTCGACCAAAATCTATTTACTCCATCTGGTCAAAAATGCAAAAAAAGAATATACCTTTTGAAGAGATATATGACCTTTTGGCTTTGCGCATAGTTTTTGAACCTAAAGGGGGCATTTCAGAAAAGAGTCAGTGTTGGAATATATACTCTTTAATAACAGATATGTATAAGCCAAAGCCCGACAGACTTCGTGATTGGGTGAGTGCACCAAGAGCAAATGGATATGAAGCACTGCACGCTACTTTTATGGGCGATAATGGTCAATGGGTGGAAGTGCAGATACGTAGCCAAAGAATGGACGAAATAGCCGAAAAAGGTTACGCAGCCCATTGGAAATATAAAGGAGAAGACGATAGAGAATCTGAGTTTGATAATTGGTTGGCTCGTATCAGAGACATTTTAGAAAGGTCAGAATCAGATTCGCTGGAGTTTTTAGATGATTTTAAGCTGAATCTGTTTAGCTCTGAAATGATGATTTTTACTCCTAAAGGAGATGTCAAAATCCTACCAAAAGGTGCTACTACTTTAGATATGGCTTTTGAAATTCATACTAATATTGGATATAAATGCATTGGTGCTAAAGTAAATTATAAATTAGTTCCGCTAAATCATGAGCTTAAAAGTGGTGATCAAGTAGAGATATTAACATCAGAAAAACAAACGCCAAAGTATGAGTGGTTAAATTATGTAACAACCGCAAAGGCAAAAACTAGAATAAAAGAAGCATTTAAGAAAGAGCGTAAAGCATTAATTCTGAGAGGGGAGGAGATGTTAGAAGCTGAACTTCAAAAAAAGAAGTTAACAACTAATTCTAGAATCCTTAAAAAGCTCCAAACATTTTATAATATAAATCATAAAGAAGAACTTTATCTACGCATTGGGAGACGTGTAATCCGTTTAGATAATTTATCTAAAATATTAAGTGATAAGAAGTCTAATAAATGGGTAAGATATTGGCGATTATCTTTTGGTAAAGAGCAAGAAAAAAATATACCTAAAAAAGCAGAAACTACAGAGATGGTTCTTTCTGATAGTATGATGGACGGTGAATATCAGATTGCCACATGCTGTAATCCTATACCTGGAGATGATGTGGTTGGATATATGGATAAAAATAATGTGTTAACTCTTCATAGTAGAAAATGTCCTATTGCAATTAGATTGATGTCTAGCCAAGGTAATAGAATCGTTTCTGCAAGTTGGGAGTCACATAAGATTCTATCCTTCTTAGTAGTTATAAATATTACAGGAATTGACCAAATTGGTATTGTTAGCAAAATAACTAAAGTAATCTCCGATGATCAAAATGTAAATATGCGCGCTATCAATTTTGAAAGTCATGATGGAATTTTTGAAGGAGAAATTCATCTATATATACACAATTCAGAAGACCTGAATAACTTGGTGTATAATATATCTTCAATAAAAGGAGTATATAACGTTACACGAAAAGAGCAAATAAAATAAACTAAAAAAGGGTTATTTGGTTCTATTATAAAAAATAGCTATTTTTATAATATTATTTTTAATAAGACTAATTATGAATAGGTCAAGAGCAAAAGCTATAGTAAAAGAGATATTTACAGATTATTTACAAAATAATGGGCATCGAAAAACTCCCGAGAGATATGCTATCTTAGATGAGATATATTCTTATAATGGACATTTTGATATTGAGTCATTATATATATCAATGAAAAATAAGAATTATCGAGTAAGTCGTGCCACTCTTTATAATACCATTGATTTACTACTTGATAGCAAACTAGTTATCAAACATCAATTTGGTAAGAATATAGCACAATTTGAAAAAGCCTTTGAATCAAAGCAGCATGATCACTTAATATGTATAAAATGTGATACTGTAATCGAATTCTGTGATCCTTCAGTTCAAATTGTTCTTAATAATGCTGCAAAAACCAATAATTTTGAAACTTCTCACCACTCTTTATATTTATATGGATTGTGTGAGGTCTGTAAAAATCTTCCAGTCGAAGAAGAAGAGGAGGAGTAATTTTAAGTTTTTACCATGTAAAAGCTTTATTATTAACTCGATTGAGGATAAAAAGGTGTTAAATGCGATTGTTTAACGTTTGTATCCTATAAATATAGTAGGAATATTCTTTTTGATTGATTCTTTTTGTTTAATTCCCTGATTATTAATCTTTTTTGCGTTAGTGTTATTTAGTTTCGGTCTAAATAAGAAGAACGATTGTTGTGCGAAGTTTTGTTTTTGTTTATCCTTTGTCTATATTTGTTATACAAAATTGAAAAAATATACAGCCATGACAACAATTCAGTTTAATAATCATTTGATGGGCTTGCAAGATAATTTACTTTATTTTGCTTTAAGTTTAACGGCTAATGATGAAGATGCACGTGATCTCTTACAAGAGACAACTTTAAAAGCTTTAACTTACAAAAAGCAGTTTACTGCCAATACAAATTTTAAAGCTTGGGTATTTACAATTATGAAAAATACCTTTATTAATAATTATAGAAGAAATCAAAGGACAAGAAACACTTTTGATGGAAGCGAAGATGCTTTGCGTGCTGCATATCGTTCTAACTATGCATCTGAAACGCCAGATATGGTACACAATGTTTTAGAGATGAATAGTTATATTGATAAGCTGGAAGATGAATTTAGAATACCTTTTAAAATGCATATTGATGGGTATAAATATAAAGAGATTGCAGAAAATCTTGAATTACCTATAGGTACGGTAAAGAGTCGTATATTCTTTACTCGTAAGAAATTACAAGCAATGTTGGAGGATGAAAGTGGATTTTATTAATTAAAATGACCTATTCACTGAACAAAAAGGTAATAAAATTGGTTTAATATAGAAATTAATATAGTTTTGGGTTTAGGTTTAGTAGATGAGTGACAGCCGGTTTTAGCAGCAATGTTAATCCGGCTGTTTCTCTTTGTTCTATGTTTTATTTAAATTATTGAGATGACTAATAAAAAAGAGAATATTTATGATAGATTATTTACTCAATTAGAAACTCTATTTGATGAAAACAGGTCTCCAATTAGTCGTATGTCCACTATAGCTGCACTGTTACATCATAAATTGCCAGACTTGTTTTGGACAGGTTTTTATCTTATTGAAAACGGAGCATTAAATGTTGGGCCATATCAAGGACCTTTAGCTTGTATAAATTTGAAAAAAGGAGAAGGAGTTTGTTGGCATTCTGTTTTAAATAATAAAACAGTTATTGTACCTGATGTTGATAAATTTCCAGGTCATATAGCATGTTCACCACTTTCTAAATCAGAAATAGTTGTTCCCATAAGAGATTTGAATAGTAATGTTGTAGCAGTCTTAGATTTGGATAGTAGAAAATATGATAGATTTTCTCAATCTGATCAAGTTGGATTAGAAAAAATAGTATCACTAATTTATATATAGTGTAATGAAAAATGTTTTAATAACAGGAGGCTCAAAAAGAATTGGAAGAGAACTTGCTCTTTTTTTTGGAGAAAAAGGGTGGAATGTTATAATCCATTATAATAGGGGTGATTATAATGCAGAGGAATTATTACATAATCTGAAAAATAATTATCCCACTCAAAAATTTCATATTGTAAAGGAGGATTTTAGTAGTGGAGCTACAGCTGCAAATAATCTTTTTGAAAAGATTAATGCATTAAATATCAAATTAGATTTACTAATAAACAATGCATCCATATTTATTGAGTCATCTTTAGCAGAAACTTCTTCAGATATATTTTCAGAGAATGCTAAAGTAAATTTAGAGACACCGTTTTTCTTGATGAAGAATTTTTATAAAAGTTTTAAATCTGGTGTAATCATAAATATTTTAGATACGCGAATAAATAATAATTACTCATCTCATGGTATTTATTCATTGTCTAAAAAAAGTTTAGCAGAGCTTACGAAAATGGCAGCATTAGAGTGGGCTCCAAATATAAGAGTAAATGGAGTAGCACCAGGTCCTGTTTTGCCCCCAATTGACAAAGGGTCAGAGTATTTTGAAAATGTAGTTAATAAAACACCATTAAAAAAGTCTGTAAAACTTGACAACTTGTTAAATTCTGTTTATTTTTTGGTTAAAAACGATTCTATAACTGGTCAGATTATTTATTGTGATTCGGGAGAACATTTATTGTGATTAAATATGCAAATTATTTATATTAGAGATTTATTATTAAGGACAGAGGTTGGATTTAATCCTCATGAGTTAGGTAAAAAACAAGATGTTCTTTTAAATATAGAAATTTATTTTAATCTTTTAGGCGAAGAGCAGAGTGATGAGCCGTCAGAGGCTCTTGATTATAAATTGCTTAGCAAGTCAATTATAGAAAAGGTTGAATCTAAAAAATATAATTTAATTGAGGCACTTGCTTATGATGTCTCAGCGTTATTACTTAAAAATAAAAGAGTAATAAAGGTGGATATAACAGTAGATAAGCCAAATGCTTTACGATTTGCACGGAGTGTTGCTTTTCGTATGATTAAAGAGCGTTAGCTTGTTGGTGGAAATTTTTTTGGAAGGTGATGAGCTTAGTTTGATAAACATTTGAACTTGTGATGTATGAAAAATAATAAAGCTGTTATTGGGATGGGGTCTAATATTAATCCTTATATTAATTTTACAGAAGCAATTCGGCATCTTCATACTTATTTTAATATATGTTCATTGTCGCCAGTAGGAAGAACAAAACCCATTGGTATAGTGAACCAACCAGATTTTGTAAATGGAGCTCTATTGGTTAAAACCACAAAAACAATTGAAGAGGTTAATGTTATTCTAAAAAAAATAGAGGATGACATGGGGCGTGATCGAACTCAACCAAAATATGGGCCACGGGTAATTGATTTAGATATTGTCACTTGGAATGATGAGGTTGTTGACGAAGATTACTACACTAGAGATTTTTTAAAAAAAGCTGTTGATAGTGTACAAAATGATGAATAAATAATTATAACTCTTTATTTGTGAATTTTGTGTTTGGTAAGCCGATTAATACTCTTAGAAATCCATAAATTATAGCAATTGGTAATAGTAAAATTCCCAATATGAGCATACTGAGCTCATAAAACAGTGTGCTTCCTTTATACTTTTGTCCTTTTAATCTTGACAGAAAAGCACTGAATGGAATTCCATACATATTGCCAGCAATCATTATTTGACAAGCTGCAAGAATAACTTCAGCTTCTTTTTTACCATACTCGTCTATTATTGAATTATAGCTCTCTTTTAGTGGTAAACCTCGTAAGTCTGCAAAATGCTGAGCAAATAATATAGCCTTTGCTTCTTCAATAAGAACAAAGTTGTTTTCACCATTTAAAAAACTTTCAATTTCTTCATTGCTTAGACCTAATTCTAAAGCCATTTGTGTATGTTGGTATGAACAAGCAGCACAACCGTTCACCTCAGTAACTGCTAATTGTAATCGCTGAATAAAATTTTTATCAATGAGATTGGTTTTTCTATTATTAATTAATCTCTTAGCAGCTCTAGGTGCAAAAACAAATGAGCGATAAAGTTCAACTAATGTGAATTTTCGCTTGAATTCATCTCT
>CAZHHH010000022.1:17501-27463 GCA_964532085.1 uncultured Marinilabiliaceae bacterium | reverse complement strand
ATAATTTGGTCGTGTTTTTTTTGCAGTCGCCCACGTAGGGGCGTCCCTACGTGGGCGACCGCAAAAAAATATAAAAAAATAAACGTGTATTCTTAATTTATATTTAAAGGATAATATAACATTACAAATCTATTTCAAATAATGTTTTAAATACTTTCCTGTATAAGAATCTTCCACTTTAATTAAATCTTCTGGTGTGCCTTGAAAAACAACTTTACCACCATTATTTCCACCTTCAGGACCTAAATCAATAATATAATCAGCCGATTTTATCACATCCATATTATGCTCAACCACAATTACTGAATGTCCTTTATCTATTAATGCATTCAGTGCTGATAAAAGCTTTTTAATGTCGTGGAAATGAAGACCAGTTGTTGGTTCATCAAAAATGAAAAGTGTCGGTTCTGTTTTTTCCATCGACAGAAATGATGCTAACTTAACCCTTTGACTTTCTCCACCACTAAGTGTGCTAGACGATTGTCCCATTCTAACATATCCAAGACCTACATCAGCAAGTGGTGTAAGTTTTTGAACAATTCTTTTTTCGGTATTTCCTTCACCAGCTGAAAAAAACTCAATAGCTTCACTAATAGTCATTTCTAAAATATCGTGGACATTTTTTCCTCTATATTTAACATCAAGCACATCTTGTTTAAAACGTTTTCCGTGACAACTTTCACATTTTAAAATCAGATTTGCCATAAACTGCATTTCCACCTCTATTGTTCCGTCACCAAGGCACTCTTCACATCTTCCGCCATCAACATTAAACGAGAAATGACCAGGTTTATAGCCCTCTATTTTAGCTTTTTTCTGATCTGCCATAAGTTTGCGAATTTCATCCCACGTTTTGAGGTATGTAGCGGGGTTTGAACGTGACGATTTTCCAATTGGATTTTGGTCAACAAATTCTACATCATTGACAGCTTTTAGGTCACCATCTATAATGTCAAAAGCTCCTGTTTTATCAGCCACACCACCTTTTAGTTTCTTTAGTGCAGGATATAATATTCGTTTCACCAAAGATGATTTACCAGAACCACTAACACCTGATATAACAGTTAAAGTATTTAAAGGAAAAGTGACCGATATATTTTTTAAATTATTCTCTCGTGCGCCAATAATTTCAATTTTATCTTCAACTTTTCTTCTAGATTTTGGAACATCAATTTTCTCAACACCTGTCAGATATTGAGTAGTTAAACTCTCTTCAACAGAGATAAGTTTGTCAAATTCACCTTGATATACAATTGTGCCACCGTGCTGTCCTGCACCCGGGCCGATATCAATAAGTTCATCGCAAGCTCTTATAATCTCTTCATCGTGTTCAACAACTACAACTGTATTACCAAGTTTTTGCAAGTTTTTCAACACACCTATTAATTTATCCGTGTCCCTTGAATGTAAACCAATGCTTGGTTCATCTAAAATATATAGTGAGCCAACCAAACTACTTCCCAAAGAGGTTGCTATGTTAATTCTTTGACTTTCTCCACCACTTAAAGTGCTAGATAGTCTGTTCAAAGTCAAATATTCTAATCCAACGCGATTTAAGAAATCTAAACGTGTTGTTATTTCAATTAAAAGACGTTTTGCAACTGTTTCCTCGTGCTCATTTAATTCTATTCCAGTAAAAAAGTCAGATAGCTGGTCTATTGGCATAGTTACTAACTGATGAATGCTTTTATCTTTTACTTTAACCCACGAAGCCTCTTTTTTTAATCTAGTTCCGTTACAATCTTGACAGGTGGTTTTGCCTCTATATCGTGCAAGCATAACACGATTTTGTATTTTATACATTTTCTTTTCTAATCTTTCAAAAAATGTATTTATACCTCTAAAATGTTCGTTACCTTTCCACAAAAGTCTGCGTTCTTCATCATTTAGCTCATAATATGGACGATGAACTGGGAAGTCGAATTTATGTGCATTGGTAATAAGCATTTTGTTCCATTTAGAAACTTTTTCACCTCGCCAGCAAGCTATTGCTCCATCAAAAACAGAGATATGCTTATTGGGAATAACTAAATCTTCGTCAATTCCAATTGTGCTACCAAATCCTTCGCAAGTTGGACAAGCCCCAAGGGGACTGTTAAAGGCAAACATATTCTCACTTGGCTCTTCAAATTCAATTCCGTCTAGCTCAAATTTATTTGAAAAACTATGAGAAGTTACTTCGTCTTTGCCATAAATATTAATTATGCATTCTCCTTTTCCTTCATAAAATGCAGTTTGAACAGAGTCTGAAATACGTGATATATTCTCTGACTGATTTTCAGAGTCAACACTAATCCTATCAATAAGAAGATGGATAGCTTTACATTGACCAGACATTAATTTATCATCAGAAATTGCTTCTGTAATATCAATAAATTCACCATTTAGCTCAATACGACTAAACCCTAAAGTTGATAATATTTTAAGATGTTCAGCACAATTTCTATCTTCAGAAGGAATTATAGGTGCTAAAATTGCAGCTCTGGTTCCAGGTGAATGTGAAAAAATAAAATCAACTACATCGCTAGTGTGATGTCGTTTTACCTCTTCACCTGAAATGGGAGATATAGTTTTCCCAATTCTTGCAAATAGTAGTTTTATATAATCATAAACCTCAGTTGTAGTACCTACTGTTGAGCGTGGATTTCGTGAATTTACCTTCTGTTCTATTGCAATAGCAGGTGGAATCCCCTTTATATAATCAACTTCTGGTTTGTCAATCCTCCCTAAAAATTGCCGAGCATAAGAGCTTAAACTCTCAACATATCTACGTTGCCCCTCAGCATAGAGTGTGTCAAATGCCAATGAACTTTTGCCTGAACCAGAAACACCAGTGATAACAATAAATCTATTTCGAGGTATATTAAGCGAAATGTTTTTAAGATTATGAACCCGCGCGCCTTTTATCTGTATTTGTTTACTATTTACTACTTTCTCCTTCATAATGTCATAAAATATAGAATGCAAATATATTAAAACAACTATCAACATCGAAATTATTTACTGGCATAGTAAATGACAAAAGGGTCTGTTTGTTATAATTAATGTTAAATAAGTAATATGTATAAATATATGGTATATTAATTGATGAATTTTAAATGGTTTTGTTTAAAAGTTTACATATGGATATTAAATATAAAATAAATAAGTCATATTCAAATATAGAAGATTGGGTTTTAGGTTTAGGAGAATCTTTTGATAATCAGGGTGATTTCATTATTAATAGTAGAAATCAAGTAAAGCTAATTGAATACAATAATCAAAAGTTTGTAGTAAAATATTTTAAAAGAATTTCTGGCATAAACAGATATGTCTATAGATATTTACGTAAATCAAAAGGTGAAAGAGCGTATCAATATGCGAATATAATGATTGATAAAGGTATTGAAACCCCCGCTCCTGTAGCTTTTTTAGATGTTTATAAAGGATTAACGATTGAGAAAAGCTTTTTTGTAAGTAAATTTATTGATTATAACTCTGTGTCTGACTTACCAGAAGTTTGTGACCCTAAAACTGAAAAAATATTAAGTGAATTAGCAAAGTTTCTCCATAAAGTGCATAAAGAGGGAATTTTTCATAAAGATTTAAATGTTGGTAACATAATGTATAAAATCGAAAATGAAGAAGTTAAATTTGCTCTTATTGATAATAATCGGATGAAATTTGTAAAATATACCGATAGGAGAGCTATGCGAAATATGCGACGTTTAAAAATGCCACTTATAAATTATGCTATTTTAATGAGAGAATATGCAAATATTTCCAATCAAAGTGAATACAAAACTATGGGGCTAGCTGTTTTTTATAAGAATATGCATACATTATATCGTAATAGAAAGAAACGTATAAAAAATAAAGCAAAATCTTTAGTGTTATTTTGGAAGAATCAGATATCTCTCTTTTGATACATTTTAAAACAATTTTATTTAGTTATATACAAGTTTTAAAGAAATATTTCTTTAATATTTTCATCATAGTTTAACTTTTCTTGTTTTTATAGCTATCAAACTCTATATTTGTACGATTTTTATAAGAATTAAAAAATAATAGTGATGAATAATAAATTTCCTGAATATAAAGGTTTAAATCTTTCTGATATAAATAAAGAGATTTTAGAAAAGTGGGGTAAAAATGATACTTTTGAAGAGAGTTTAAAGGCTCGAAAGGAGTCTCCTTCTTTTGTTTTTTACGAAGGACCACCTTCTGCCAACGGTATGCCAGGTATTCATCACGTTATGGCGCGTGCATTAAAAGATGTCGTTTGTAGATATAAAACTCAAAAAGGTTTTCTAGTTCATCGTAAAGCGGGGTGGGATACTCACGGATTGCCTGTTGAGCTTAGTGTTGAGAAAGAGCTAGGAATAACCAAAGAGGATATTGGTAAAACAATCTCTGTTAAAGAGTATAATGCAGCTTGTAGAGCTGATGTGATGAAATATACAGACCATTGGCAAGATTTAACAGAAAAAATGGGTTATTGGGTTGATATGGAAAATCCATATATAACTTATGATAACCGTTACATCGAAACGCTTTGGTGGATGTTAAAAGAGTTGTATAACAAAGGTTTATTGTATAAAGGTTATACTATTCAGCCTTATTCTCCTGCTGCTGGTACAGGTTTAAGTACTCACGAATTAAATCAGCCAGGATGTTATAGAGATGTAAGAGATACTACTTGTACAGCTCAATTTAAAGTTATAAACAACGATAATTCGCAGTTCTTATTTGATGCAGAAAATGAAGAGGTGTTTATTCTAGCTTGGACAACCACACCTTGGACATTGCCGTCAAATACTGCATTAGCTGTAGGTCCAAAAATTAAATATGTAAAAGTAAAAACATATAATCCTTATACTTATAAGCCAATATCTGTTGTTTTAGCAAAAGACCTGTTTAACTCATATTTTGATGCTAAAAGCAAAGAGTTAAAGCTTGAAGAGTATAACGAGGGTGATAAAGACATACCTTATGAGATAGTTGCAGATTTTGATGGTGAAAAATTAGCATCTGTTGAATATGAGCAACTTATTCCGTGGATAAAACCTCAAGGTGATGCTTTTAAAGTTATAACTGGCGATTTTGTTACAACAGCCGATGGTACAGGTATTGTTCATATAGCACCTACTTTTGGAGCTGATGACGATAGAGTTGCAAAGGCTGCAGGTATTGTTCCTTTAAACCTAATTGATAAAGAGGGGAAAATTCAGCCAATGGTCGATCGTTCTGGTAAGTTTTTCTTGATGAGTGATTTAGATAATCAATTTGTAGAAAAATATGTAAATCAAGATACATATAGAGATTTTCAAGCACGATTTGTAAAAAATGCTTATGATGAATCATTAACAGAAGATGATGCTACTCTCGATGTGGATATTTCTGTTATGTTAAAGTTTGAAAATAAAGCCTTTAAAATAGAGAGACACGAGCATAGTTATCCGCACTGTTGGAGAACTGATAAACCTGTATTGTATTATCCTCTTGATAGCTGGTTTATAAAAACTACTGCTGTTAAAGATAGAATGATTGAGTTAAATAATACAATTAATTGGAAGCCAGAAAGCACTGGTTCAGGTAGGTTTGGTAAATGGTTAGAAAATCTTGTAGATTGGAATTTAAGTCGTTCTAGATATTGGGGTACTCCTCTTCCTATATGGAGAACAGAAGATGGTGTAGATGAAATTTGCATCGGTTCAATGGAGGAACTGAAAAAAGAGGTTGACAAAGCTGTCGCCGCTGGTGTGATGAAAGAGAATCCTTTAAAGGATTTTGTAGTGGGAGATAATACTCTTGAAAACTATGATAAAATCGATCTTCACAGACCATTTGTAGATGATATTATCCTTGTTTCAGAAGATGGAAAACCGATGCATCGTGAAGCAGATTTGATTGATGTTTGGTTTGATTCTGGTGCTATGCCTTATGCGCAAATGCACTATCCATTTGAGCAAGATGGAGAAAAACCAGAAGATGGTATGCAACTTCCAATACCTTTCCCGGCTGATTTTATTGCAGAAGGTGTTGACCAAACTAGAGGATGGTTCTTTACGCTTCACGCTCTTTCTACAATGCTTTTTGATTCGGTTGCATTCAAAAATATAATATCAAACGGACTTGTTTTAGACAAAAAAGGTAACAAAATGTCTAAACGACTTGGTAATGGTGTTGATCCATTTGAGGTGATTGAAGAGTATGGTTCAGACCCATTGCGTTGGTATATGATAACTAACTCACAGCCGTGGGATAACTTGAGGTTTGACATAGCAGGTGTTGATGAGGTAAAAAGAAAGTTTTTTGGAACACTATATAATACATATTCATTTTTCTCGCTTTATGCAAATGTTGATGGTTTTAAAGGTAATGAGCCACAAGTTGATATTGCAAAAAGGCCAGAAATTGATAAATGGATAATCTCTTTATTAAATAGTTTGATAAAAGAGGTAACAAAAGCTTATGACAGTTATGAGCCAACTCGTGCAGGGCGTGCTATTCAAGATTTTGTAATTGACAACTTGAGTAACTGGTATGTACGTCTAAATAGAAGACGTTTCTGGGCTGGTGAGATGAATGATGATAAACTTGCAGCATATCAAACATTGCACACTTGCTTGAAAACTGTAGCACAATTAGCTGCACCAATCGCTCCTTTTTATATGGAGAAATTATATTCTGATTTGCAAATAACTTCTTCATCTAAAGATGTTTCTGTTCACATTGAATTGATGCCAGAGTATGACAGTTCTCTTGTAGATAGTCAGTTAGAACAAAGAATGATGTATGCGCAACATATTTCATCATTAGTTCTTGCATTAAGACGAAAAGTTAATATAAAAGTACGTCAACCACTTCAAAAAATACTGATTCCAATATTAGATGATAAGTTCCAAGAACAGTTAGAGGCTGTTAAGGAGCTTATATTATCAGAGGTTAACGTTAAAGAGGTTGATTATTTAACAGATACTTCAGGTGTTTTGGTAAAAAGTATTAAACCAAACTTTAAGAGCTTAGGACCAAAATATAGCACAAAGATGAAAGCAATTTCTGCAGCTATAGGTCAAATGACAGCTGATGATATTAGTACTCTAGAGCGTGAAGAGAAATTCTCTATCTCTGCAGATGGTGAAGAGATTGTACTGTTAATGGAAGATGTAGAGATTATAAGTGAAGATATTCCAGGATGGTTGGTAGCTAATGAGGGTCGTTTAACCGTTGCTCTGGATATTACCATAACTGAAGAGTTAAGACAAGAAGGAATAGCTCGAGAATTGATTAATCGTATCCAAAACTTAAGAAAAGACAGTGGATTTGATGTAACTGATAAAATAAATCTTTATATTCAAAAAGAAAATATTATAACAGAAGCTGTTGAAAATTTTAAAGAATATATCGGTACACAAGTATTGGCAACAAATATTGAGTTGCTTGATGAATGTAAACAAGAAGATAAAATTCTAGTTGAAATTGATCAAGATATGAAAACATATATTGCGGTTTCTAAAAGTAGTAATTAATAATATTAACAATAGTAACTCAATAGTAATAATAAGATAACTTTATTGTTATTAATAATGTATTAGTTAAGAATAACTATTAAATTTTACTGATATGAAAGAAAAAAAAAGATATTCTGATTCGGAGCTCCAGGAGTTCAAAGAGTTAATTATACAAAAAATAGAAAAGGCTAAAGCTGACTATGAGCTTTTGAAAAACACTATCACTTTAGAGGATGGTAATGATACGCAAGATACATCTCCTACTTTTAAGGTGTTAGAAGAGGGTGCATCGGTTCTTTCAAAGGAGGAGGCTGGAAAATTAGCACAGCGTCAACAGAAGTTTATTCAGCATCTTCAAGCTGCATTAGTGAGAATTGAGAATAAAACTTATGGTATTTGTAGAAAGACAGGAAAATTAATTCCAGCTGAAAGATTAAGAGCTGTGCCTCACGCAACACTTAGTATTGATGCAAAGTTAAATCAATAATCGATTTTTAAAATACTAAATTGCAGATGAGTAAATTAAATAAATCTATATTAATTATTTTAATAGTACTTTTTGTTGACCAGGTTGTAAAAATTTGGGTAAAAACAACTATGATGCTCTATCAAGAGTTTAAAATTTTTGAATGGTTTAGCATCTATTTTGTCGAAAATAACGGAATGGCTTTTGGAATGGAGCTAGGCGGAAGTTGGGGCAAAATGTTTTTAAGTGTGTTTAGAATTATTGCTGTTGTAGGTATAGGATATTATTTATATAAAATATCTAAAAAAGATGAGACTAAATTTGGTCTTTTGCTCTGTGTAAGCCTTATTTTTGCAGGAGCATTGGGAAATATTATTGACAGTGCATTTTATGGGTTGCTCTTTGACGCAAGTTATGGAAGAGTAGCTACATTTTTGCCTGATGGTGGTGGATATGCACCATTTTTACATGGAAAAGTTGTAGATATGTTCTATTTCCCAATAATAAAAGGGCACTATCCATCGTGGATTCCAAAGTATGGAGGGCAATCTTTTATATTTTTTAGACCAGTATTCAATGTAGCAGATGCAGCAATTAGTGTTGGAATAGGAATATTACTTGTTTTTCAGAAAAAAATACTACCAGTAAAAAAGTAGATTTAAAATTGAATATTAGATATAAAGCTCGGTTCATTAATGAATCGAGTTTTTTATTAAAAAATAGAGAATAAAAAACTTTTTATTCAATTCCTTGTTGTATAAGATATAAATACATACATTTGTAAAATTATAAGCAGACAATACTATGAGATTATATAATTACTTTTATTTTTTCTTTTTTTACTTTTTTGGGAAAACCATAAGGAGTAGAGATTGTATTGTTTATTAAGTAGAATAAAATAATAACAAAAAAATATAAAATCCTGCTCCTTATTAAAGGAGCAGGATTTTTTTATATAAATATTAAATGTAGATAATGAGTCAAGATTTATTAAAAGTTGCTATTCAAGGAGTTCCAGGTTCAAATCACGACATTGCTGTTCGTGATTATTTTAAAAACAGAGAGATTGAACTTGTTACTTGTATGTCATTTCCAGAGCTTTTTGAAGCAATGGATAAATCCAATGATACAATTGGAATGATTGCCATAGAGAACACTCTTGTAGGTGGATTGCTTAGTAATTACACTATGTTAAAAGAGTATGATTTTAAAATATTTGGAGAGTACAAGCTAAGAATCAAGCACCAATTAATGTCATTGCCGGGCAATGATATTACTCAAATTAAAGAGGTGCATTCGCACCCTATGGCTTTGGCTCAATGTGAGGAGTATTTTAGAAATTACCCTCATATTAGATTAATAGAATCGGAAGATACTGCATATAGTGCTCAAAAAATAAAAAAGAGAAATAAAGAGGGGGTTGCAGCGATTGCTTCAAATTTGGCAGCAAAACTGTATGACTTAGAGATAATTGGTAAAGATATTGAAACCAATAAGCATAATTTTACTAGATTCTTAGCCATTGGTAAAGAGGAACAAGTCAATAAGCTTTTAGTAAAGTCAAAAGTTAATAAATCTTCTTTAGTCCTTTCATTACCACACGAAGAGGGTAGTCTATCAAAAATTTTGACAATACTTAATTTCTACAAAATAAATCTTACAAAAATTCAATCATTACCAATTGTTGGCCGTGAGTGGGAATATCTATTCTATATTGATGTGATGTTTGATGATCAAATTAGATACCAACAATCATTAGATGCTATTCGTCCATTGTGCACTACTCTTAATAGTCTAGGAGAGTATGAGTCGGCAGAAGAGGTATTTGAAACAAATGGCGATAATTAATAAAACGTTGATTTTAGATATAAATTACTTATGAAAATTACACCAGCAGATAGAATTAGTAAAGTTGAAGAGTATTACTTTTCTGTAAAGCTTAAACAAATTGAGCAGATGAGACAGGAGGGTAAAGATGTTATAAATCTTGGAATTGGAAGTCC
>CAZHHH010000022.1:13322-17401 GCA_964532085.1 uncultured Marinilabiliaceae bacterium | reverse complement strand
TAGAAAGTGATTGGTTTGAAAAAGTAAATAGTGAATATCGTGCAAGACGAGAAGTTGTTTTTGAACTTTTAGATTTGTTAAACTGTTCATATGACCGTAATCAAGTTGGACTATTTGCTTGGGCTAAAATTCCAAGTAAATATGAACGTGGAGTTGAATTAAGCGATATTATTTTAGAAAAAGCAAATGTATTCATTACACCCGGTTTTATTTTTGGGTCAAATGGAGAAAAATATATAAGAATATCCCTTTGTGCAAAAGAGGATGTTTATAGAGAGTCTATAAATCGAATTAAGAATATTGAAAATTTATAACTATGTCATTGAATCTTAAACCAATTACGTTAGATGGTCTTGATGTTGAAAGACCGATTATTATTTCTGGACCTTGTAGTGCAGAGACTGAAGAACAAGTTTTAGCTACTGCAAAAGAGTTGGCTGCAGCTGGTGTGAAAATTTTCAGGGCTGGTATTTGGAAACCTCGTACTCGTCCAGGAGCTTTTGAGGGTGTTGGAACAGTAGGTTTACCTTGGTTACAGCGAGTTAAAGAGGAAACAGGAATGTATGTTGGAACAGAGGTTGCAACTTCGCATCATGTTTTTGAAGCAATAAAATATGGAATAGATGTTTTGTGGATTGGGGCACGTACATCTGCCAATCCATTTGCTATGCAAGAGATTGCAGATGCTCTTAAAGGTGTAGATATTCCTATTTTTGTAAAAAATCCTGTTAATCCAGATTTAGATTTATGGATTGGTGCTCTAGAAAGAATTAATAATGCTGGAATAACTCGTTTAGCTGCCATACATAGAGGATTTAGTACTTATGATAAGTCAAAGTTTAGAAATGACCCACAGTGGCAAATCCCAATTGAGTTGAGAAGAAGAATGCCTGAGTTACCAATTATTAGTGACCCTAGTCATATTGGTGGAAAGAGAGAACTCATTGGTGAACTTTCGCAAGAGGCTATGGACTTAGGTTTTGATGGATTAATTATTGAGGCACACACTTGTCCTGATAAAGCTTGGAGTGATGCATCACAACAAATTACACCTGCAGAGTTGAAAAAAATAATAGATAAATTAGTTCTACGTAGTTCGAAAATTGGTGATACACCACGAAATGAGTTGGATGAGTTACGTATCCAAATTGATGCTATTGACAATAAGCTATTAGATACTTTTAAAGAGAGAATGGAAATATCTGAAGCTATTGGACGATATAAGTATGAAAATAATATCACTATTCTTCAGACAAGAAGATATGATGAGATTATGAAAGATAGACGTGAGAGAGCAGAAAGTAGAGGACTTGATGCTGACTTTATCACAGAAATATATGAGAAGATTCACGAAGAATCAATTAGTCGTCAAAGTAAGATAATGAATAAATAAAATCTATTCAGTAAAAACTAAAGAGGCTTTTTAAAACTAAAAAGCCTCTTGTTTCTATGAAATCATTCTAATACTATATTATGAGAATTTGTGTTTTAGGAGCTGGGAAAATGGGAACGTGGCTTGCTGATGCTCTATGCATGGACCACGAAGTTGCAATATATGATGTAAATATTGACAAATTAAGATATGTTTTTAATACTCAGAGATTTACTACTCTTGAAGAGATTAAAAATTTCAATCCAGAATTGGTAATAAATAGCGTTACTTTAAAATATACAATATCTGTATTTAAAGAGGTACTTCCATATTTATCGCCTACTTGTATGATTAGTGATATAGCATCTGTTAAAACTGGATTAAAAGAGTTCTATGAAAGTGCAGGACATCCTTATGTTTCAACACACCCTATGTTTGGACCAACCTTTGCAAGTTTAAATGATTTGAGCAGACATCATGCAATAATAATATCTGAATCAGATCATCTAGGAAAAGCATTTTTCAAAGATTTTTTTGGGAGCTTAAAGCTAAATATCCATACTTACTCTTTCGAAGAGCATGATGAGACAATTGCTTATTCGTTATCAATTCCATTTTCATCTACTCTTGTTTTTGGAGCATGTATGAAAAAACAAGATGCGCCTGGTACTACTTTTAGTAAACATTTAGATATAGCTAATGGATTACTATCTGAGGATGATTTTTTGCTTACAGAAATTCTTTTAAATCCATATACAGTTGGGCAAGTAGAGAAAATTAGAGATGAGCTTAAAACTTTAATAACCTATATAAAAGAGAAAGATACAGATGGATTAAAGTCATTTTTAACAAAAGTAAGAAAGAACTTAGAATAGTTCAATCTGTAAAATACGTTCTGTCTCTTTTGTAATTTTATATCGATTATCGATTCGTTGACCAACTACCCAAACGATATCTTCACCAGATAAAAGTAACCAAGTTTGCTCTTTTTCTATCAGAGAAAGCTTATTATCTATAAAGAAATCACTAAGTTTCTTAAAATTAGTCATCCCAAGAGGTTGAAATCTATCACCCTCTTGTGGATGTCTCAAAAATAGAGGGAATGTGAGTTTGTCAACATCCAAATGAACTAGATGTGGATTTGTAGAGAATTTAAAACTCTCAGTCTTATCAATAATATTGATATTCATATTTATCGGTAAGTCTACCACACGCTGGCCTGCTGCAATTTTGTATACAACATCATCTAGCTTATCTTTTGGCGTAAGTATGAGGTTAAATCTATCTTTTACAATTCTGTAATTGTTAGAAAAAAACTGCTTTCCAGAAGTAGAATTTAAACTTGTAATTATCTGCGAAACCTGATTTCCAGAAAATCCAAAAGGCTGAAAAATATGAAGTAATAAATTTTTTGGAAAAGAATATTCTAACACTGATTTTATCGGCACTAAAACTAAATCCTCTTCTCTAGCTATGATTTGATTTGAGAAGTTCTCTAATTGCTCCTCAACAATCATTTCATTTTCAGCTAAATACTCCATGTTGTTTTGCATTGTTTGGAAAAATGATGGATTCATTTTTCTTAAAACAGGAATTACATTTAACCTAATTTTATTTCTATAATATATTGTTTCATAGTTGGTTGAGTCCGTTCTGTAATCTAGATTATTCTCTTTACAGTAATCTTTTATTTCTGTAGCAGATGCAAATAGCATTGGTCTAATAAGACTTTCATTTTTCCAAGCTATTCCAGTTAATCCCTTTAGACCAGTTCCCCTGATAAGGTTTATAAAAAATGTTTCTATTGAGTCGTCGCCATGATGTCCAGTGGCTATAAAATTAAGTGACATCTCATTTTTTAGCTCTTCAAACCAATTGTATCGAAGTTCGCGAGCTGCCATTTCTATGGATATTTTATTGTCATCAGCATATTTTACTGTGTCAAAATGATTTATTTTGAGTGGAATATCCATCTCTTCGCATAACTGTGTAACAAATTCTTCATCCTCATTCGACTCTTCGCCTCGAAGATGAAAATTACAATGTGCAGCAATAATTGAGTAATTTAATTCTTTAAAAAGGTGTAATAAAGCAACAGAATCTGCACCACCACTTAGTGCAACAAGAATTAAATCTTCTTTCTCTACATTGCAATTAACTATAACTGATGTTTCAAATTTTTTTTGAAATTCTGTTTTTAATATCATATCAAAATTAGTTTCTACCTTTAAATATAATAAAAATGCGTTTACTATTTACCTTTATCTGTCAGATATTTTTTTATAATTGCACTTTTTGTTAAACACTCTTCATATTCTTCTTCGCCTACTGAGTTGGTTGTTATGGCACTACCAGCCCAAAATGATAAATTATTTTCTTTTTCATCATAAAAGAGAGATCTTATTACCACATTAAAATCAAAATCTTTTTTAGGAGATAGATATCCAATCGACCCAGAAAAAAGTGACCTATTATTTGGTTCAAGATTTTCTATAAGTTCTATTGCTCTCTCTTTGGGCACACCAGTTATCGAACCCATAGGAAAAGTAGCTTTAATCGCATCAAACCAATTCTTATTAGTTAATAATTCTGCTGATATTGTGCTAACCATTTGATAAACATTGGGAAAATCATAAACACTACATAACTCTTCTATAACTATTGATTTTTCTTTTGAAATAGTAGATAATTGTTTTTTAATCTCCTC
>CAZHHH010000022.1:0-13222 GCA_964532085.1 uncultured Marinilabiliaceae bacterium | reverse complement strand
CTATAACTATTGATTTTTCTTTTGAAATAGTAGATAATTGTTTTTTAATCTCCTCGACAGTTGTAATATTTTCTCCACGCTCTTTTTGAGAGGATAACAATTTGTTTAAAATATTAATATTTTCATTCGAATTATTACTTTTTCCAGCTGTACCTTTCATTGGCATTGTAATAATCTTATTTGAGTTTTTTTGAAGATATCTTTCAGGTGAAAAAACCAATGCATATTTACTCTTAATTTTAATAAATGAAGAAAATGGCATCGGAGAGAGTTTATTGATATTAATAAATGTCGATGCTGGATTTAAAGTAATATTGTTACAATAGAACTCTATTGCTAGATTAATTACAGATAAATTCCCTTTATAAATCTCAGATTTTATCTTATTGAATTTTTCTAAATATTCAGTTTTTGAAAGAGATTGTTTAATTTCTGTCTTATCTAAAGCATTAGTTTTGTTGCTTTTATATAGTTCTATATTTTTAATGAATTCTAATGCTTCCTCTTTATTAGATATATTTTCTAAAAATCCAATTTTCCATTGAGAATTTTCCTCAATTATTAGCCATTTTGGTTGAAAAAAGTAAGAATTTGGAAAATATATAATAGAATCTTTCTTAGAAGAAATATTATTGAAATTATAATTTAAAAAGCCTAAATACCAGTCATCTTCTAGTCTGCGAAAGTTATTATCTAAATCTAATATTTTTGATACTTCTTCAAATCCAGCTAAAAAATTGAATTTTGAATATTCTTTATATTTTTTTTCATTTATAAAATTACTACTATTTAATATAATTGAATTTTCAACTTGCTCTGTATATGCAGTTATTTTCTCTTTAAATAAATCACTTTTTTTTGGAAAAAATGATACCCACTTCCTCATCTTTTTTACTTGAAAATTTACATTATGTAATTAATAACATCCATTTATATATGTTATACTTATAAATTGTTTGATATTTGCGTATAATACTTTATTTTCGTAAAAGTAAAATATTATATTTTTAAATCATTCATTTTATACAATCATTTTTATAAAAAATGGATAATCCAATTAAAATAGACGAGCTTGATAGAAAGATATTGTCTTTAATAACTAAAAATGCTCGTATTCCATACTTAGAAGTTGCTCGTGAGTGCAATGTTTCTGGAGCTGCTATTCATCAGCGTATTCAGCGTTTGCAGAATGTTGGAATAATAAAAGGCTCAGAATTTATTATAAACCCATCAAAAATTGGGTATCATACTTGTGCGTTTATCGGAATTTTTTTGAAAAAAGCTAGTCTTTTTGACAAGGTTTCAGAAGAGCTTGAGCAAATTGCAGAAGTTGTGGAATGTCATTATACAACAGGTGCATACGCTATGTTTATAAAAATTTATGCTCATAATAATGAACATTTGAAACGTATTTTGCATAATAAAGTACAAGCTATAGAGGGTATTTCATCAACAGAAACTATAATTTCATTAGATGAATCTTTTAAGAGGCAGCTACCTGTTGAAGAGTAAACAGGTATTTATTGATTTTGTAATTTACAACAATAAAATATTAAATTATATATAATGATTAGATTGATTCCATTTCAGATTGTTCTAGCTCTCACATTTTATTTTTTTACCGCTCCTTTAGCTTACGCAGATACTGAAGAGGAGGATGAGGAAATATCATCTGTTAGTGAGATGAAATTTTCATCTTTAGCACCAATTTATTATTCACACTATCCTCACTCAACCACTGAGGTAGAAATTGAATGGAAACTATTAAACCCATCCACTGAAAATTTTTCTCAAAAGCTTACTTATTCTGTAAATGGTGAAGCTCAGGTTGTTAACTTGAATGAGAGTTCAATTGTGGAGAACAATGTTGAGGATAATTACTATTTGTGCAAATACACTATTCATGGTTTAAAAGCAGGAAGCCGTGTGAAATGGGCTATTACAGCCACAGCTGATGAAGAGATAGAAATTGTATCTGATACATATCTTTTTTATGTTGAAAAGAGCGATAAAATTATTTTCGTAACTGATAATGGTACAGGAAATGGAAGTTCATGGGGTGATCCTTCAAGTTTGAATGACGCATTAAACAACTACACTTATGGTGATCAGCTATGGTTAAGACGTGGCCTATATCTGCCAACTAGCTCTTCTGATAGAACAAAACGATTTGAAATTGAAGAAGGGATTGAGATTTATGGAGGATTTATTGGAGTTGAAACAGACTTTTCTCAGCGTGATTGGATTAAAAATAGAACAATTTTAAGTGGAAATATTGGAGACCCAGAATTAAAGGAAGATAACAGCTTTAATGTTTTATATATTAATGGTCAGTTTGAACCGATAACTGAAGTTACAAGATTAGATGGTATAATTATCGAAGGTGGATATGCTGATTCTAGCCCTAACGTTAGCGGTGCTGGTTTAAGACTTTCTAATGCTTCGCCTACTTTTGTAAATATTCATTTTAGAGATAATTATGCTCGAGTATATGGTGGAGCTGCTCAATGTGATATGCGTTCTAGTGCAAAATTCTATAATTGTTTGTTTGATAATAATAGAGCTGATGATCGTGGAGGAGCGTTCTTGGCTGATGGTGCAATTCAATTTATAAACTGTGTCTTTTTTGGTAATGAGGCTGGTAGAAGAGGAGGAGCACTTGACGGACCATCAATGCCTAATCAAATTAGTATATATAATACCATATTGTGGGGCAATAAAGCACCAACAGGAGACCAAATATATGGTACATTTAATATTTTATATGCAATTATAGAAGGATATGAGGCAACAGGGAGAATATATAATGAAAACCCAGGTTTTGTAAATGCTGAAGATGGTGATTATAGGTTGATACAAAATGCTTATGCTCTTAATCGTGGAAGTAATGGTTATGTGCCAGAATGGTTAACTACTGATTTTGTTGGAAACAATAGAATTTTAGCAAATCAGGTAGATATTGGTATTTATGAAGGCGCAATACACGTTCCTGAAGTTGTTACACCTTCTAATTTATCTGTTTTTGACTATCAAACAGAAAATATAGACTTGAGCTGGACTTGGATAGGTGGTACTTATTTTGAAAGCTACTCTCTTGAGTATAAGGTTAATGGTGGCGAGTCTGTTATTGTTAATTCACTTCTTGAAACTAATTACCTATTTGAAGATGTTGCTCCAGAATCTGATGTCAGTTGGCGTGTCGGTGTAAAGCTAGAAGGAGAAGATAAAAAATTGTGGTCTCCTTGGAGCAGATTTATTATTGGTAGAGATAGACCAATTTATGTGAAAAATAATGGAATTGGTGAAGGAACTTCATGGGAAGATGCCACAACTCTCCAAAATGCTATGGAAATAGCATTATATGGTGATGAAATTTGGGTTGGAGCGGGTGCTTATAGACCTACATTTGGTAATGATAGAAATGCAACTTTTACAGTGGCAGATGGGGTTAAGCTATATGGAGGTTTCTCAGGTACAGAGAGTAATTTGTCTCAAAGAAATTTTTTAATAAATGCGACTGTTTTTTCAGGAAATATTGGAGCAGCAAATAATGAGAAAGATAATAGCTATAATGTATTTAGGATTGAAGGTACAGCCTTGAAACCTATAACTGAAGCGACTGTTGTTGATGGAATATATATTGAGGCTGGCTATGCAACACTTAATGCTGGAAGTCGCAATAGCGGTGCGGGAATGTATCTTGAATATGCGAGTCCGACTGTAACAAATGTTGTGTTTAGATATAACTATGCTTCACGAGATGGAGGAGCAGTATATGTTGGTACAGATTCTTCTCCTAGATTCGGAAATATTATTTTCTTCGAAAATGAGTCGGCAGGATTTGGAGGAGCTGTTTATACTAAACAAAATGCTACAATTTATAATTCGATTTTTTATGGAAATCGTAGTCAACATGGTGGTAGCATTTCTAGTGAAGGAAGAAATACTAATATCTACAACTCTATATTTTGGAGTAATAATAGTGGTAATGAAAACTATGTGAATCTACATAGAGTTAAAGCAAGTTATTGTATAATTGACAATGGAGAGGGTGATAATAATATAATAACAGAGTTCCCTGAGTTTAAGAATCCGCATTTCTTTGATTTCAGTTTTGATGAAAATTCACCAGCAGTAAACGCAGGAAGCAATGATTATATTCCAGAATGGTTGACAACTGATTATTTTGGAAATGAGAGAATAGTTGGTGATGCTGTTGATATTGGTGTTTTTGAACATCCTAATGGACCAACAACTACCAATATTACGTATGTTGATTTGTTTAGGAATATTGATGTGTGGCCAAATCCAATTGCCAAAGGAGATGATTTGTTTGTAAAGTTTTCTGATGTTAATAATAGTGCTAAAGCTTCACTAATAAATAGTAGCGGAATTATTATAAGAGAATGGGAAAACATAAGCAAAGACAGTAGTCACAACCTTGGGTCATTAGATTTACCTGTAGGTATATACATATTTACACTTTCATTTGAAAATGGAGATGTTAAAACGAAAAAGATATTGATAAAATAAATTGAAAAAATTATTGCTTAAAAAGCTTGCTCTATAACATAAAGAGCAAGCTTTTTTATTTTCGTTTTTTTGTAAACTGTAAAACTATCTGCTCTATTTTACTACCTCCCCAGCCTGATTGATGGATTGAAACATCTTTGCCAATAGAGTTTTTAATAATCATAGGTGATTCTAAGAAAATATGGGTGTGTCCACCTAAAATCATATCTATGTTGCTACTATTTTGTGCAAGATGAATATCATCTATTTTTGTATTCATTCGAGCACCTAAATGCGAAAGAACAATTACAAAATCACATTTTTTTTCCTCTTTTAACCAGTTTGCTTTCTCTTCGGCAGTTTCAAAAGGGTCGTGATAAATTAAACCTTCTACATTTGCTGATGCGATTAGACCATCTGGATTTATCCCAACACCTGTTACGCCAATCTTTATTCCATTAATATTGAATATTTTAAATGAGGAAATTAGTTCATTTAACTTAGTGTTTGACACATCATAGTTTGTAACAATCGTCGAAAACTTGGCATTTTTAAGTTGTGAAGCTAAATGTTCTATTCCATTATCAAATTCATGATTACCAAGTGTTACAGCATCATATCCCATCTCTGACATAAGCTTAATTTCCAATGCTCCATCGTAAAAATTAAAATAGGGTGTACCTTGAAAGAAATCACCAGAATCAAACAGGAGAACATTCTTTTTTTCTTTTCTAATGTTATTTATGATTGTAGCTCTTTTTGCAAAACCACCCATATTTGCAAAACGTTTGTTATTTTCTGGAAATGGCTCTATTCGGCTGTGAACATCATTTGTATGCAAAATAGTAATCTCTACAGTTTGTTCTCTATTGTTTACAAAAAGAAAAAGTGAGGCTAAAACTATTAAGATAGTTGTGCTATATGTGAAAAGTTTTCTCTGTTTCATCTTTTATTGTTTTGAAATTCTACTGTTTTTAGAAGACTTTAAATTAGTATTATCGCTATTCAAGATTTTAATTTTCTCTATTACTATATCTCTTAATTTTAAGTCTGTCTCTATAACCTTGTCTGCTTGAGTTAATATTTTATAGTTGTCGCCGCCTTGTGCAAGATAATCAGGGGCAATAACCCAATAGTAATTATTTTCAACTAATGGCTGATTATTTATATATATGTTATTAGCTTGATTTTTTGCCATTGTAAATGTAGCACCCGCTAACCCATCACCTCCTTCGCTCACAATATGATTACAAAGCTCTTGAATCTGTAGTCCGTTAAGTTTTAAAATAGTTAATCTATTTTCAAAAGGTAAAACTTCATAAATATTTCTAACCGTGACCTCACCTTTAGGAATAACTGTTCTTAATCCTTTGCTGTTTACTATGGCTAATGCAGGTAATTTTTCAAGATTATTATTAAGCAAAATATTTTGCCCATATTCTAAAAGTATGTCAGAAATAAAGTTTGTTAGTGGACTTTCTGGTTTGTAACTTGCTAAAACATCATCACTAAAACCAATTACCTGATTCATAATGTAATTTAAAGAATCTCTATATGGTTTGATAATATTGGTAATATGGTTGTCTTCTTCTATATATTGTGATAGCGCTATCTGTTTTTGATCAGTGATTTTAAATTCAACAGTTTTATGAGTACATGAGATGTTACTAAAAAGTGATAGGGTGATTAAAGAGTAAAATAATACTATAAAATTTATATTTTTCATTACTTTTAAGCATTATAGATAATCAACTTTGATTATCAGCAATTTGCAAATTACAGCTTTTTATAGAGAAGAGAAAGCTAATTTGAAATTATTTAATGTTAGAAGCTTTTATAAGATTATGTATTTATCAGATATATCTATTTTACCTAAAACGATTCATAGCTCATGGTTTGATTTTTTTACAGATGCTATTGTATTAAAAATAAAGAAGATAGAGAGTGAAATTGTAGGTAAGGAGTTGGTGACACCGTCAATTGAGAAGATGCTGAGATTTTTCGAATTAGATTTAACATCTATTAAAGTTATAATAATTGGTCAAGACCCTTATCCGCAAGAGGGAGTAGCTACTGGAAGGGCTTTTGAGGTTGGAAATCTTGAAAGTTGGTTTGATAAATTTCCAAATACAAGTTTAAAGAATATTGTCAGGGCACTTTATGTTTTAAATGATAATAATTTTATTTTGAAATTTAACGATATTAAAGAGGAGATTAAACAGGGAAAATTTAAAATTTTATCACCTCAACAGTTGTTTAAACATTGGGAGAAACAGGGAGTGTTGATGATAAATAGCTCTTTTTCTGTAATAGTTGGTAATCCTGGTAGTCATGCTAAAATATGGGAGTCATTTACAAATGAATTATTGAGATATATAAATAGTCAAGTGCCTGAGGCACATTGGATGTTGTGGGGTGCACATGCAAAAGGTAAAGTAAAAAAACTTACTATTAAAAATAAATCTGTTAGTAGACACCCAATGTTATGTTCTAATCATGAAGATGATTTTTTGTTTGGAAAAGTAAATCACTTCCGACTGTTTAAAGATAAAATAGATTGGGGGATTGAGTTTAAATAAAAAAAGGATGCCCTTTTCGGACATCCTTTATAAACATGAAAAATAGACTTACTTTACAACAATTTTTTGACTGAAAGTTTTATCGTTATTAATAATAGTAATAACGTATATTCCTGAATTTAAGTTAGTATTTAACTCAATTCTATTTTGTCCGATGGTGTTGGTTTTATATAAAATATTACCTTGTAAATCTCTTATAATAATGTTTGAACTAACCTTATCCATCTCATTTGGTAGTTCTATAGAGAAATTACCGTTTGAAGGATTAGGTGAAATTGAAATTTTTTCAGCAAAGGAGTCATCTTTATCAAAACTATTTAATGTACCGCTTTTTACTTTTACTAATTCAAACATTTGGTTTGTAGCACCGCTTATGCACTCCCACTGTAGCACATTTGCACCATTTGCTTGTGATCTCGCTTCAACATCTAAACATTTACCACTGTGACGTGCAATGATTCTATATCGGCCTGTTCCGGCATTTTGAAATCTAAACTGTTGACCATGTCCACCCCAATAGTTCCAAATATGAACATTAGCACCATTATTATTAGATACTCCATCAACATCAAGTGCCTTGCTAGTTGCAATTGTTGGTGTAATTCTATGCCATTCTCCACCTACATTTGAGATGTTAAATTGCTGAGTAGCTCCATTCCAGTAATCCCACTGTACAATGTTAGTACCATCAGATGTGCCCCAATTATAGACATCTAACGCTTTGCCACTATGGACAGGACGAATTGCATAAGTACCATTAACATTTGTATTTGTAGCACCACTACCACCGCCCAAATTAATTGTGCAATTTGTTGTCCTAACTTGTTGAGTGTTTGGATTACAATTTGAAACTGTACCACTTAAAATGTGGGTGTTTGAAGCATCTTCTAGAAATATTCCATGACTTGTGTTGTTTGCAATGTCAACTTCTTCAATTGTGCAACCATGACTTCCTGAAACACTGAAGAAACCACGGCCAGACTCTCTTGAATAAACCTTTTTCACTTTAATGTTAGGTCCATTGTCGTTGGCAACTCTAAAAGTTGCGTATCCACCACCATAACAGTTGCGAGTTCCAGTTACAGTTCCAACAGTTACATTTTTAGATTGATTCAGAATTAATCCGCAACCACCACTGTTGTTAACTGTTACATCACCTATTTGAATGCCATCAATTCCATAAGTTTCAATTCCATGACCCTTTGAGCCATTGATAAAAATATTTCCACTAATGGTTAAATTACTTGCAGGTCCTGTTTGATTGTCTACTCTAATGCCTAAACCTACAGAGCTATGATGACTTAAATTCATATTTACATTATGAATTGTAACATCTGAACAGCCTCTAAACCATAATGCATAACGAGGAGCGCCAGTAACTTTTAAGTTCCTAACTGTAATTCCATGACGTCTGTCAGCATGAACAACTACAACTAATTCACCTGCATTACAATTTACAGTATTATCATGAAAGTCTAAAGTTTGATTTGCTTTGGGACGAATAGCATAAACGTTACTTCCATCGTCTGGACCTGAATCTCCAGAATTCCAAATATCAATTGTTCCAGCATTCATGTTGTTACAAGCCGCATTTACAGCGTCGAACATTCGAGAACCCGTATAAACGGTGTTGCCATTTACTTTTGCAGTCCATGTATTGCCTGAGCGGCTAACTGAACCTTGTCCCAAAGATGGGATGTAGTTTAATGATACAGCTAACAGGAGTATCAAAAAGAATTTTTTATACATAACAATTTGTATTAAATAAAGTGTTTAAAGTTGTTGTTTAACCTTAATAAAGGTTAACAGTCAAATCTACATTTATTATTCTGGGTTGTAAATGCACTATTTGATATTTTATTTGCATAAAATGGCACTATGTGTCTGATTACCCTATGTTTACTGACTTATGCACCTTTGTTAAGATAAGGTTTTATGTTTGTGAAATTTTGTAAAATGATAGAGCACAGATATTACAATCCTGAGAAGTGTATATTAAAAATCCTCAAAACGAAGAATTTATCGTTTTGAGGATTGTTTTTTATGTGTGTTGTATTACTCGTTTTTTGCTTTTATTTCTTATCAAAACTATCTAACAATTTTAAAATTTGAATTGCAGCTAAACTCCATTGTGCAGCATAGTTGGTAGATATACGTTCAGCTTCTGTAACTCTATTTAGTGAGTATTTACCATCAATTTCAACTGTTGCTGGTATTGCCAACGATTTGTCTGGATTATTTAGTGTAAACTCACTCCAAGCTCTAACAGCAAGTTTTTTATCACCATTTAGTAAGGCATAATATGCTGTTAATCTAGAGTGCCCTTGATAAAGGGTTCTGTTTTTAAAAGTGTAGCCAAGTTCTTTTTTCTGCTCTTTTTCTGATGCATTATATATTTTACAATATTGTAACCAAGCTTCATTAAATTCAGGCATATCAATCAGCTCGATTAATTCTGCACACAATTCAAATAATCCAAAAACAGCACTTAAATGTGAAACAGATATCTTATCATTTTCTGCAATATCAAATTCACCACTATTTATATCCATAAACTCCACACCAGTAAAGAATTTTTGTGGTTGATTAGCTATCGACTTCATACTGTTTATAAGTCTATTATATGATAATGAATCTCCAGTTCTTTCCCATTGAGTAAGCCATGCCGATGCAACAGCTCCCCAATCTGTGCCAAAGCCTAAGGCTACTTTTGAACTGTCTTGAGGTATAAGCTCTACTCTTTTTCTAAGTGGTGGAACGTCAATAAGTGCTTTATGAGCATCAATCTGTTCAACCATTAAATCTCCAACTCGTTCGTCAGCTGTTAAGTAGTAATAAAATCGACGGTTTGCTGCGGTGCTTATGCGCATCTGTTTGGCGCTGCATCCCCAATGTAGAACATTATGTCGTGAACCAAGTGGGGCAAACTGCCCAATATGATGAACATCTACCTCGCCAGTGTGACGTGTCATTGCTTCCGCTATTCTAAAGACATCGGCACGTTCACTATGTAGAAAATAGTACCAAAGCCATATATCTGTTGATAATTCTGAATTATCCCACGCAAAACCACCTATATCATATTTCCATACATGGCGGTCTTGATCATAAGAGTGCATAAAATCGCCATAATTCCAAAAGCCATACCAGTTGTGCTGCTCAATTTGTTTTTTATAATAGTCAAACATCCAGTCCAGCTTTTCGTGGACATCTTTTTCAAGTGGTGTTATGTTCTCTGTTTTTCTTACATTCCAAATTTTACCAAAAACTTTTGTAGACTGAATATATTTATGGTCAGCCATTAGAGTAGGCGGTGTTGAAATGGTATTTGCATAGTTTATTATCTCATCTCTATTAGCTGTTGATGGAAATGTGCAGATATTTAATTCACTTGTACGTGCAACACCGTGTGGAGTGCCATATCCAGGTTCATAATCTTCGTAGGTTATCTCAAGACCTTCCCACTGTTTTGCATAATCATCCATTCCCATACCATCGTGATAATATCTCAAATCCATTGGATCGCTATTGGGAGCCCATAACCACATTGTAATAGTAGCTGTTTCTGATGACATATTTCTGATATCTAATTGTGCAGGGTATGATTGCCAAAAATTTCTTATACCAAAAGCCGTGCTTCCCTTTGGAGTGCCGACATATCCAACACCATTTGATTTCTCGCCATATCCTGCATCTATCCAAGTTTGAGACTTTGCAGTACGTTTCTTGATGGTAAATGCATTTGAAGTTGGTTGATAAAGTGTATAGTCGCCAAATGTTGGTATATATGGTAATCCTTTTTTAACGCGCTCTGGAAATTGCGACTGAGGTAGTGATTTTTCACCTTCAATTTGTAATGTTTTTATCTCCTCACCAGCATCACGGCGTAATCCCGTTAAACTTTTAACAGCCTCACCAAATAGTCCACCTTCGGAGTTGGTAAATCTGATAAATCTATCATACATCTCTGTATTATGCATCGGTTGTGAAAACTGTAAACCAATTCCTTTTATAAAGTCTTTCTCTTCATCGCCATCAAAAATAAAAGTGTGCATAATTCTGATGTTACTACTTCCATAATAAAAATAGAGGCGAACCGTAAATGGAAAAAGTTCTCTGTTATCAATAGATTTATGTATTCCTTCTATTTTTATGGTAGCTCTTACATCTCCTTGTTGCTCAATGGATACATTCTTAATATTACTATTAAATTGTGAAATATTAATTGTTTCATATCCACTATTTTCTGGTTTGTCTTGCATTAAAATAACAAGTTGCCCATTTTCAACTATAAGATTGTCATTTTCAATTATTTCTTTGATAATCTCTTTTCCGTTTTTAGATATCACTGTTCTTTGAGATTTGTTATCTATTATAATCTCATTTTCTGATTCTAAAACAGTCAGTTTCTCACTGTTGAAGTTGTTATTTGCTTGTGATATCTCATAAAAGTTAGACAACTCTTTATGTGGTGCCACAGCTATTGCACTCCACTTTACAGAGCCATCAGGCCAAAATGCTATTGGCCAAGCGTCATTGGCAATTTGTTGTCCATTTTCTCCTTTTAATATAAATTTTTGATTCTTATCGACTTCTCCTTTAGGCCAAGGAACGCCCAAAGTTGTACCATTAAAGTGAGATGGTTGCTCTTTATCAATCCACTTTATTATAGTCTCTGTTTGAGTGGCAAAAATAGGGTAGGAGCTGAGTAATATTATTAAAAGAAGAGTTGCACGCATTTTTAATTATTTAGTTGATATATGTTTATATAATCAATTTTATGTCTTGACCAAGTTGATCTAAAGCCAAAATATCCTTTTGTTAATGGTGATTCATCATAATACTCAAAAATAACTTTATCATTCATCGAGTATTTGATATTACCATTGTTAACTTCTATTTTGACTAAGTAGGTTTTGTTTGGTTTAAGTAGAAATTCTTCTTCGTTCTTTTCACCAATTATTAATCTTTCGCCTTTACCATCATATTTTCTAAAGCGAGTTGTAGAGTTGTAGTTGCCCCCAAAGCCAACATAATACTGTGATAGATTATCATACTCTTCAAACTTTCCTTTTCTTGTAAACAAGTTTTCATTATCTGGGTCAGATGCAAACCAAAATTGATTTAGGTCTGAAAGTCTATCATTTTCACCATCTTCTATAATTACAGTGCGTTGATATTCTATCATTATATTTCCTGAAAGCTCTTTGTTTAGCCAAACAGTTACGCCACCTTCTGTATCCATATATAGAGCATCAGTAACATATACGCTGGACTTTGGCGTTGAATCCATTTCAACTATCCAAGTGTCAGAATCTAAAGGTTCTGTAAACTGTTGTGTAAATATTAGTTCTTTTTCACTCTCTTTCTTCTTATTAAAAGAGCAAGAGATTAGCGTTGTGGTAATTAGTAATGTTAAAATAATTTTGTTCATAGCTTAATGTTTTATGTTATGGGCAATTTAGTTATTTTTAAGGATTTTAAATTTTTATTTAAAAAATTTATCTTTCTTCCAGTTTTTGGGATTATTGATTATGTAATTTGAAATACGTTGGTGTGATTCATTATTTCGGATTATGTGGTCATGATAACGTGGTTGCCATGCAAAATCAGGATTAATGATTCGTGCATTTTTTGTCACCCCAATTTTAAAACCACGTATGATAGATGCCAAATTTTTGGATTGTGGGCCGAATGCGTTTTTTGTACAGACGCAATGCATTGCGTCTGTACGTAGATTATATTCATTTTCCCCAATCCCAATAATGGCATGGAAATGATTAGGCATTATCACAAATTTACCCATTTCTAAATTCATATCGGGTCGCATTTCAAATGTTTTTAACCATTCATTTTCGACAATTTTACCAATATCAGACAGTTCCATTTTATCATTTTTTATTTTTCCAAAATAATGGATTCTATTTTGTGTACAAATGGTAACAAAATAGGCTGCTGCCCAACTATAATTCCAATTATTACAAATTCATCTATTTTTATATTCATATCGGGGTGTATTTCAAATGTATCTAATCATTCTATTTCCATAATATATTTGGTCGCCATAGGGACGACCCTACTAGAAATATCTAATTGATTTTAAAGATGAATCTTGACTTTGTGCTTTTCTT
>CAZHHH010000021.1:0-27783 GCA_964532085.1 uncultured Marinilabiliaceae bacterium | reverse complement strand
CAGAAATATCTGTTCTTAAAGATGCTGCAGCTACTGCAATGTGGGGAACAAGAGCTGCGAATGGGGTACTGTTAATTACTACAAAACGAGGAAGTTTAGGAAGAAAGCCAAGTGTTCAGTACACATTTAGAGGAACTTATACACAAAACCCACCAACTATACCATTACTAAATGGAAATGAATATAATACCTTGATGCAAGAGGGATATTACAATAGTTTTAAAACTCCAATGCCATTTGATGTATATAGAGAGTTCTTAAGAAGTCCAGATGAGCCATATTATTTTTATAATTATGGTGCTGACACAGATTGGATGAGTGCTTTAACACGAGATGGATATATCCAAAATCATGACTTTTCATTGACAGGTGGTGGAAATAAAGCATTCTATAGATTTTCTGTAAACTATCAAGGTCAAGAAGGAACAACAATTGGAACAAGCCTAGAGAGAATATCTACAAGGTTAAACTTGGACTATAACATTTCGGATAAATTGAGAATGAGGGCTGACTTTGCGTATACCAATAGTGATACTCACGGAAACTATACTGATGACCAGTTCAAAAACAATAATGCATTAAGAGCTGTAGGCTATAGAAAAATGCCAATCATGTCAATATATGAATATGATGTAAATGGAAATATTACTCCTAACTATTTTACACCAGAGTCTAACTCTCAAGGTACAGCACCATCTACATATAACCCTGTTGCTATGGGTAATGAGGGTTTTACAAGAACATTAAATGATAGGATTACAAGTAAGCTTTCTGCATATTATGATATAATTCCAGGACTTAGATATACATTAGACTTATCTTTTGATGTTAACACAAATAAAGTAAATAAGTTTATGCCTCAAACAGCTACTGGTAAGGCTTGGACAGACTTGATGGTAAACAAGGCGTATGATAAGGATGATGATTCATACTACATATACACAAATAATCAATTAAACTTTACAAAGAATATAAATACATTTCACGACATATCAGCTGCGGTGAATTTTATTACAAATCAGACAGTAGGTAACTATTATGAATTAACTGGTGCAAACTCAGCATCTTCACTTTTACAAGACCCATCTATCGATAACAAGTTTAGAGATGCAGGTCTAGGATTTAAATCTGGGCCATGGAGAGGGCGAGACATAGGGTTAACAGGAGTGCTGCACTACAAACTTATGGATAAGTATATAGTCTCAGGTAGTATGAGATTAGAAGGAAACTCAAAGTTTGACACAAAAAATAGATATGGATTATTTAAAGCTATATCGGGAGCTTGGAGAATTTCAAGTGAGCCATTCTTAGAAGATCAAGATTGGTTAGACGACTTAAGATTAAGATTCAGCTATGGTGAAAACGGAAATAAGCCTAAATATGAAGGGATGTATTTTAACAACTACTCAACATTTGCATGGGATTATTTAGGATATAACTCTGTTTACTCTGCAGATATGAGATTAGTCGACTTAAAATGGGAGGCATATACAAGCTATAACTACGGACTCTCCTTTGATGCACTAGACAGTAGAGTTGGAATAGAAATGGACTATTATCTAAATCGAACAAAGGATATGTTTGGTTATGATGTTAAAATACCGTCATCATCGGGATTATCTAAGGTTAATATTATGAATATTGGAACGATGGATAATGTGGGGTGGGACTTCTCTTTAAGAACACTACCAGTTAAAAAGAAGGATTTTTCAATGACTTTCGATATAAATATCGCTAAAAACTATAATATACTTCGTAAAGTAGCTGATGGCTATCCATTAGAGAGAAATGTGACTTTAGGAAATGGATTATATAAGAATATAATACAAATTGATAACCCAATCGGTTCATTCTATGGATATAGATATAAAGGAGTTTATACACATGAAGATCAATTGATTGCACGCGATATTAACGGTGAAGTTATCAGAAATCCAAATGGAGAGCCTGTTTTTATGGTATTCGATTATGACAATATCAGATATAACTTTGAGTTAGGTGATGCCATGTATGAAGATATTAACCATGACGGTAATATTAACACACAAGATATTGTCTATTTAGGAGATGCAAACCCAGACTTTACAGGTGGATTTGGTTCATTAATGAAATATAAAAATGTCTCGTTCAACTACTTCTTTTATTTTAGATATGGTAATGATATTATAAATAGAACAAGAATGAACGGAGAAAATATGTACTCTTTTGATAACCAATTGAAATCTACACTGAGTAGATGGAGAATACCAGGTGACGAAACAGATATACCAAGAGCTATGCACAGTGGAGGATACAACTGGTTAGGTTCTGATAGATTTGTTGAGGATGGTTCATTTTTAAGATTAAAGTACATTACTATAACATATAATTTGCCTCGTAAGTTTACTGACAAGATTAGAGCTTCATCAAGTAGAGTGTCTGTAACAGCTAACAACTTGTTGACATTTACAAAATATACAGGGCAAGATCCAGAGATTAATATTAGATCAAAGGATGGAAGTATTTACACTGTTGGATATGACGACTCAAGTACACCAGTCGCTAAACAGTTGACATTAAATTTTTCAATAACATTCTAAGTTTAAAATGATGCTATTATATAATAATATGAGAACATTTAAAATAATAAAGATACAGATATCGATAGTTATAGTGTTAATAGCTTCTTTAACATTTACAGCTTGTAGTGATTGGTTGAATTTAGAACCAGAGAATGGAATTACTGTCGATGAGTTTTGGAAATCTCAACAAGATGTCCATGCTGCAGTAATGGGGTGTTACGCATCAATGCTTGGAGGTGCAACAAATCCTGTGTCAGAAGCAGCCTTTTATTGGGGAGAATTGAGAGCAGACATGACATATCCATACAGAGTTATTTTACAGCCATACTATTCGATATTGCAAGCTGAGATTACACCAGATAACTCTATGGTAAGATATAACGGAATGTATTTTACGATAAACTTGTGTAATACTGTTTTGGAGAAAGCGCCAGAGGTTTTACAAATTGATAGAGCTTTTAACGAAGAGCAATTGAATGAGTATAGAGCAGAAGTATTAGGCTTAAGAGCTTTAATGTACTTCTATTTAGCAAGAACTTTTAACGAGGTGCCGTTAATTTTAGTGCCAACAAGTGATGATAGTAGAGTTGAACCTCATATAAAGGCAACTAATGAAGAGATATTTGAGCAAATAAAAGCAGATTTGTTAGAGGCAGAGAAGTATGCACCTAGGAGATACAGTAAATTAGAAGATACTAAAGGAAGAATAACATATTATGCTATTAAAGCAATACAAGCGGATGTTCACCTTTGGTTGGATGAGTATGAAGAGGTTGTAGATGCTTGTGATGCTATCATTAATTCTGGACAATACAGCTTAGTTCCTGGTAACGAATATTGGTTTAATAGACTGTATGTTGATGGAAATAGTATTGAAGGAATATTTGAACTTCAATTTTCAAGACAAAAATTAAACCCATATTATAACTGGTTTAGCTCAAGTGGATCAGCAATTTATCGAGCTAATGCAGAGACTATGGAATATCTTTTCCCTGTTGATGAAATGGCTCTACCAGAAGATGCAGATATTAGAAGTGACGGAGCATCATATAAGTCAAAAGAGGCTAATAGTATATGGAAATATATAGGTGCAGACAGGGAAACACGAAAGTTAAGTTCTGAAGCATTCTCGAACTGGATATTCTATAGATATGCAGAAGTATTATTAATGAAAGCAGAAGCATTAGCCAATATTCAAACGGGAGGTAGTGGAGACCAAGCGCAAGAGCTAATTAATATGGTAAGAGAAAGAGCTAATGCTCCGAAAGAGACAAGAGTAGAAGCTACAGATCAGTTCAGTTTGACAACTTACATAGTAGATGAGCGAGGTAGAGAGTTCGCTTTTGAAGGAAAAAGATGGTTTGATATATTGCGTAATGCAAAGAGAAATAATTATGCACGGAAAGATTTGATTAAAGATATGGTAATGAGAGTTACATCACCTCAAAAGGTTGAATCAGCATTGAGTAAGTATGAAGATCCAAGATATCATTACTTTCCGTTACATAAAGATGAAATTGAGGCTAGCTACCCATTTTTAGAGCAAAATTCATTCTATGAAGTAGCAGGTGAAAAATAAGAAAAACAGTGTTTAATCAGTACAAAATTAGGATGATGAAAAAATATATATACAAAAGAACAGTTTTGACGTTTAGAGCAGTGTTATTCGCTCTTATAGCGCTGTTTGCATTTCAAAAATGTGCAGACCCAATTTTGCAAGAACGAACAAACTTTCAAGAGCTTATAGGAGAATATTTAGAGAATAATTATGAAGAGTATTCACAATGGATATCAATTCTTTACAAGTCTGAAAGTATGTCATTCCTTAAGGCTTATGGTGGCTACACATTGATGGCACCAACAAATAAAGCAGTTAATGAATATCTAGATGCTATTGGGGTATCTTCAATTGAAGAAATTAGCAAAGAAGAACTTAAAGATTTGGTTAGATATCACGTTATTCAAGACACCATTAGTACAACAGAGTTTGTAGATGGAAGAATGGATACACCAAATATGTTTGGACACTATATCACTACTGGGACCTATGTAGAAGGTGGAGAGCCAATTATTAAGTTGAATAAATATGCTGCAATTTTAGAGAGAGATATCAGACTTTCAAATGGAATAATACACTCCATAGAAACTGTTATTAAACCAGAATTAGATCCAGTATCAACTTCACTAGAGTTGAGAGGAAACTACAATATATTTTTAGAAGCGTTAAGGCAAACAGGGTGGTATGATACTTTAAAAGTAAAAGATGGACCGCATACTGTTTTTGCCATATCTGATGAGGTATATGCAGAAGAGGGTTTCACCTCATTTCAAGAGTTACTTGATGATATTGCACCTGGAACAGATAATCTAAAAGATACTCTAAATGAGATGAATAAATATGTAGCATATCATATATTGGATAATAATTTAAGATATATGACAGACTTAATTGCTGATAGAGCTGCATTGACAAGAACTCATAATGAAGTTATTACAATTAGAACACAAAACACAAATGTGCTTGTAAATGATGATGTTTTTGCAGGAATTCATGAGCCAGGGTATGAGATAGATAAGCCAGAGTCTGACAGAACTGTTCTAAATGGAGTCATTCATGAAATGAAAGCTGATTTTAGAATAAAAGAGAGATTCCCATTTGCAGTATACTGGGATGTGGCAGACCAAATTGAGATTAGAAAAATGCCAGGAGTATTTAGAAGACCTGGTTCTACAGAGTTATCACTCGGACAGCTTGAAAATATAACATGGCATGGTGATAATAACAAAATATATTACAACGCTGGATTGAGTGGCCCTGAAGGATGGCACGTATTTGATGATAGAATTGATGTAAACCTAAGACCAGAGGTTATACAGTGGGTTGAATTCAAAACTCCAATATTGGTAGCAGGTGAATATAAAATGTGGGTTTGTACAAGAAATGTGTACGGAGATAACAACAGAAAGGCTATCTACTATGCATACTTTAACGATGAGCCATTCTCTAATATTATAAATAATAGAATAACATTAAATAATAGGTCACCAGAGCATGAGCTTGAAATGGATGGTTTTAAGCTCTACGGGTGGAACCCTCAAGATATTGGAGCAGTAGTAGAAGAAGATGATGAAGTTTTAAATATAACTCAACTTAACTATATGCACAACTCTGGTGCTTCAAGGATGACAGGGCAGCTTGCTGGAGTAGTAAATATCGAAACAACAGGTATTCATACTGTTAAGTTTGTAGGTATAACAGGAACAAATGGTGCCTGGTTTGATATGATTCATTTTATACCTGTTGATGAAGACCAACTATGGCCTAGAGTTAACACAAAAACAGGAGAATTAGTTACCAAAGAGGAGATAAATCAAGCTTATGAAGAGTACAAAGCATCTCAAGCTGAGGACGAAGAGGGTGAAGAATAAAGATTAATTTGAAATTTAGACTATAACACTATAAATAATGACTTTTCTAAAAATTGAGATAGATATGAAGAGGTACAAGATATTGTCAACAGTTGTTATGTTATTATTAGTATTCTTATATACTAATTGCACAGACAAATGGGACGAACATACAAAGGTGAATAATGATGTAAACAGAGTTTCAATATTTGAGTTTTTAGAATCTAACTCAAATTACTCTAAGTTTACCCAGCTTGTAAAAGAGACAGGTGTCGACGAACTCTTAAATTCACCAGTCGTTTACACTCTTTTTGCACCAACCAATGCTGCAATTGATGCATTGCCAGAAAATGTTTTAAAATCTAGCGATGATAAAGAGCTATTTGTAAAGCAACATATCCATAATAGAAAAATAGTTGCTGAAACTAATGGTGAAAAGCAGATTAGAATAGCAATGCTAAACAGTAAAAAGATAGAGTTGGATTTTGATAAAAAAACTGTTGATGATATATCACTTAGTGGTAAAGAGACTCTTGTGAAAAATGGAGTGATTTACTCAATAGAAGAATCTTTGATACCACGTATATCAATATGGGAATATTTAGATGGTAATAGTCAAAACAATGATCAAATAGCATTTATTAATTCACTATCAAAGCTAACTTTTGATCCTGAAATATCTAATGAAATTGGTTACGATGAAAAAGGAAATACAGTGTACGATTCAATATTTGTATATAAAAATGAGTTCAACTTAGATATAGCCGATTTAAGCTCTGAAGATTCAACTTATACATTTTTTATAATAAGCAACGAGTCTTTAGATGAGGAGTTTAGAAAGTTCCAAAAATACTTTAGAAGATACAATGAGAGTAGAGATGAACCAGATATTAGAGATTCCATTGTTATATATAAAGAGCTGTTGCAAGATTATCTTTTCACCTCTGCATATAATATAGGTGAAATTCCAGCTCAAGCTATCTCTATGAATGGTATTGAAATATCATTAAATGAGGCTGATATTACTTCAACTATCAAAGCTAGTAATGGATATATCCATTTTATTCAAGATATTTCTCTAGAACTAACAGATAAAATAAAAGAGATAAAAATTGAAGCAGAACAACTTGGAAGATACTTTGGAATTGGAAAAGATTTGGGAGCAGCACAAGGTTATCTTAGAAGTAATCCAAAAGCTTCAGGTGGAATGGACTTTGTTTTAGATAATCATAGCGCAGGTGCTCTTGTTCATGGATTAATTTTAGATGGAGGAATAATACCATCTATAAGATACAAAGTGTACTGGCGAGCAGTAAATGATTTTAGAGGCTCAATGAGAAATCCAAATGATGATATGGTTATTAGCCAAAGAATTAATGGAATAAGAGTAGCGGCTTTTGATGATGATGGAAATGCTTTAGAACTGACAGCACAAAACATTGGCGCTATTAATACCGAGCCGATAGAGGTGGAGTTAACAGAATATTCAGATAATCCAGAAGATGATGAAGTGTTTATAGGAAACTATAATAATTTGAGATATGAGCAAAAATATTTCCAATTATTGCCAACAGCAAATAGAATGGCTGTAACACTTGATTATATAAGATTTGTACCCGATTTCAATTAATGATTAAAACTGTAATGATTATGAGATTTATAAAATATAGTATATTGTTTTTATTAGCTTGTTTTACTTTTGTTCATTTAGGAGCTCAAGACGTTGCAGGTGATGCAAATGAGTTAATTGTAACAGGTACTGTTTTCGAGGCATCTTCAAAAATGCCATTGGCCTTTGCTGAGGTGACTTGTGGAAATTATGCTTCAACTTTTGCCGATGATGAAGGTGTTTTTGAAATTCAAGTTAGGTCTTTGAATGATAGAGTAATAATCGAAGCGCCTGGATATCATCCAGAGGAGGTGGTATTGGCTGGTAGAAGTGAAGTTAAGGTATATTTGAAAGAAATTATACGTGCTTCATTCCAGCAAGATATAAATTTAGGATTCTATAATAAAAAGAGAGCCTATGTAACTAATTCTGTGAGTTCTGCAGTTGCTCCACTAGTCAGTGAAGAGGTAGGATTAGATTCCCCAGAAAATGCTTTTGCAACACAAATGTCTGGTGTACAAGTGATAAACAGGTCAGGTATCCCAGGAGTAGGCTCTGATATATTTGTGAGAGGATTATCATCTCTAAATGCCACTAACCAACCGTTGGTGATAGTAGATGGAATGATATATGATATATCTGCACATGGAAACTCTATGATTTCTGGATATACAATAAATCCATTAGGAGGTATAGAGGTTGAAGATATAGAAAGCGTAACAGTGCTAAAAGATGCAGCAGCTATTTATGGAGCTAAAGCTGCAAACGGTGTGGTATTGATTACTACAAAAAGAGCAAGAAAACAGGCTACAACTATAGATTTAAAAGTTAGTGGTGGAATGAATTTGACACCAAAAACTTTCCCAATGCTTGATGGTAATGACTATAAGTCATATTTACTTGATGTAATGGGGCAAGAAGGTGGACTTTATGCAGAGCAAATAGATATTTTGCAGCAAAGTAGCCAAATGGGAAATGAAGATTATTACCGCTACAATAATAATACTGATTGGCTAAAAGAGGTGTTTAGAAGTAGTTTCACATCTAACTATAGATTGAACATTGCTGGAGGTGATGACGTAGCTTTATACTCACTAACTGCCGGTTTTGCACAAAATGAGGGAAATGTGAAAGAGTCAGAATATACAAAATTTCACTTAAGGTTTAACTCTGATATAAATGTGTCAAAGTATTTTCAACTAAATTCAAATATATCTTTTGTTTATACTGAAAAAGATTTGGGTGGAACTGGGTATAATAATTTGGATGATATTGTTAATGTATCACGCCTAAAAGCTCCTTTTTTATATCCAAATATAAGAAATCAAGCAGGTGATATCAGTTTTGTATTAGAAGATTATGACTTCTTAGGAATGAGTAACCCTGTTGCAATACTTGATAATCACACTTTACGTGATGTTAACTATCGCTTTTTTGGTTCTTTTGATTTTAATGTGATTTTTAATAAATATCTCACAGCTAGTAACTTGATAGGTATTTCTTTTGACAAAGATAGAGAGTCAATCTTCTTACCTTCGTATGGAATAAAGCCAACAGAGACACCACAAGGTATCATTACAAATCAAATGAAAGCGCGAGTGGCTCGACACTTAGCAATTAACAATGATTTAAGAGTAAAATATAATCGTCTTTTCAGCTATAATCATGATTTGAACGCTATAGCTGGTTTAAGAGTAAATCTGAACGATATTGAAGAAGATTGGGGGGAGGATTATTCTTCTGCTAATGATATGATAAGAACGTTGGGTAACGGACTTGGAGTATTGCGTCAAAAAGGTGGATATTTAGGAGAGTGGAACTCTGTTACAATGTATCTGTCTGCAGATTATGACTATCAGAAAAAATACTTTTTAAATTTAGCAATGTCATTGGATGGTAGCTCACGTTTTGGAAAAGATGCAGGTGGAATTGAAATGTTTAATTCACCATTCGGATTTTTCCCAAGCATATCAGGTGCATGGTTATTATCGTCTGAATCATTTATGAATGACATCGAAATTGTAGACTTGCTTAAAATACGCGCAGGATACGGTATAACAGGTAATGATGATATAGGTAATTACTCATCGTCTAGATACTATGTCTCTAAAAATTTATGGAGCTATCAAGGAGTATTACAAGGTAATTTATATAACCCTAAATTAAAATGGGAGACAAATAGTAAAACAAACGTAGGATTAGATATAGCAATTTTAAATGAGAGAGTAGGACTATCTGTAGATTTATACCAAAATGTAACAGATGATATGATTGATTATGTGCCGGTATCTATATATAGTGGTTTTGAAAGCCTTATAAATAGTGGAAAAGCAACTACTAAAGGAGCAGACTTTACTATTAATACAAAAGTTTTAAACAAACCTCTAAAGTGGGATATAGGAGCAACTTTATCAATGTATAAAACTAAAGTTGACGAAGTTTATGGCGGTAGTAAAATTACTGAGCTATACGGTGCAAATATTTTGACAGAAGTTGGGCAGCCTTTAGGTCTATTCTACGGATATAAAACAGACGGAATATTCTCAACACAAGCCGATGCAGATAATGCAGATTTGTACACTAGATTAGAGAATACCCAGTTGAGCAAATTCAATGCAGGAGATGTAAGGTTTGTTAATACAAATCCAGAAATAGACAATGTTATTGATGAAAATGATATGGTTGTTATTGGAGATCCAAATCCAGATTTTTATGGAAATATCTTTTCACAAGTGTCATGGAAAAATTTCAAACTTGATGTGATATTATCATACTCTTATGGAAGAGATGTATATAATTATCAGAGAAAATCACTTGAAAGCATGAGCACTTTAAACAATCAGACAAAGGCTGTTATCAACAGATGGATGTTTGATGGACAAGAAACCACCATGCCAAGGGCCGCTATAGGAGACCCAATGAATAATAATAGATTCTCAGATCGTTGGATTGAGGATGGCTCGTATATAAAACTGAAAAATATAACATTAAGCTATAAGTTGCCATACAACCCATTGGGTATACAAGGTATAGAATTGTTTGGAGCAGCAAATAATATACTAACGCTATCAGGTTATAAAGGATTAGACCCAGAGTTTAGTGCAGGTGGATATTCGTTAGTGCAAGGTATAGACCTAGGTTTAATACCATTAATGAGAACAGTAATGTTTGGTGTTAAAATAGGATTATAATTTAAATGGTAGAATCAATTAGATTAAAAATATTCAATCAGATGAGAAAATTAAAACAATTGATAAAGCAGTTTGTGATAGTAGTGGCTATAATAGCCATAATGCCAGCATGTGAAGATATATTAAATGTAAAACCATCTGATGTTTTGACTGAAGATAAGTTTTACAGAGATAAATTTGATGCTGACGCCGCAATTAGAGGAGTATATGGAAAATTGATGGATATAGCACCTCAATATGTAATTCTTAATGAGTTGAGAGCTGATTTAATGGATGTTACATCCAATGCAGATCATCATCTTCGTGAAATAGCAGAGCATAATATCTCTACAGATGATAATAAATGGGTGGATCCAACTCCGTTTTTTTCTCTAATAAATGATTGTAATGATATTATTCACAATTTTGGGAAGATGAAAGATGAGCTAAAGCTTAGCGAAGAGGCTTATAACTCAAGAGTGTCTGACGTTATTGTGGTTCGTAGCTGGCTCTTTTATCAACTAGTTTTGCATTATGGAAATGTGCCATATTACACACAGCCAATCGAAACTTTTGAAGATTTAAGTCATTTCAAAAGCGATACTGTAAAGGTATTAGGAATTCAAGATATGATTAGCCAGCTATTTATGGATGTGATCAATGTCCCATATTCTGGTATCTATACAGATGAGACACTATATGGATCAATTGATGAATTTCACACAAGAACAATGTTTATCGATAAGCAATTTTTCTTAGCAGATTTGGCATTATGGACAGAGAATTATGAATTTGCAGCTGCACTTTATAAAGATATAATGGAGAGGCACCATGGCGGATATGGACAATATACAGAATATGACCAATACAAATTGCCTTTTAGAGATAACTCAAGACCAGAAAATCCAGGAAGTAGTAAATATACTAGTGGATATTTAAGATATTTTGATAGTGATTTGAATAGTATCGTTAACTTTTGGCCTTTGATGTTTAAAGATTATGGTGATGCTAATTACTATAGCGAATGGATATGGGTTATGAATTATCACAAATATTATGAACCAAGCCCATTCTATGAATATTTTTCATTTAATCAAGGTAAATATCTTTTCAAACCGTCAGAAAGAATAATAAAAGATTGGGACCAACAAGTTCAGGCAAATGGATTTTTGGGAGATTTTAGAGGAAACATGGAAGATATTTTTGGAAATACTGGTTCATATTATCTAGAAGGAAATAGCCCTGTTATTTTAAAATATATAAATGAGTTTGATGAGCTAGAACCCGCTGAAAGACCAGGAAGATGGCCTCTGTTACGTTCTGCAGGTCTGCATTTAAAATATGCAGAAGCTGCCAATAGAGCGGGTCAAACATATTTGGCAACATCAATTTTAAATAATGGTGTTAGAGCAGGATATCCAGGCTCATCAATGCATGCTTCTAATGATTTTACATATAGAAATATTTCATATAAAACAGACCATCTTGGCAATATAGAATATGAATATATATATGATGAAAATGAAGTGTTGGTAGACTCAACAATGACGTTGCTGAATTTCCCATTTAACTTTGATGCAAGACAAACTGGCGATGGAGACATCCCGTCAATTTATAGAGGAGAATATCATAGAGGTATTGGAGTTAGAGGAAGAGTTGGATTGCAAGCAATATCAATACCTGCCGATGTTGGTGATTATGTATCATACCTTGAAGATGCAATAATTGATGAAGCCGCAAGAGAGTTAGCATTTGAAGGACATAGATGGGCAGACTTAATTAGAATATCTTTAAGAAGAGGTAATCCTAAGTTCTTAGCCGATAAAGTAGCATCAAAATTTGAAGCAGCTGGTGAAGTTGGTAAAGCGGAGGAGGTTAGAAATAAGCTTATGAATATGGAAAACTGGTTTCTACCATTAGAAAAATAATAAAAAATCTGAAAATGTCATTTATTTTTAGTAAATTGATGAACATTATTTAACAAATAAACAAAGACTTTTATTTAATTTTTTACAATATGTGTAACCTTAAAAGTGTATTATCTATGAGAAATTTTTATCAAAAAAGTGTAATGTCAATTTTTATGTTGGCAATTATGAGTTTAATAGGAGTGAACTCCTTACAAGCTCAAGAAAAAATAACTTGGAAGGGTAGTGTAAGTACCAATGCCCTTATTGAGGATAACTGGGAACCTGCGATGGGAATTGAAGGAAATCATATCTTTATTCCACATTTAGGAGAATATGCAGACCCTGATAATCCAAATCACCCTGTAGTTGAAAGTGATACTGAAATTACTGTTGAGCAAATAGAGATTGACCATCCTTATAGCTTTGAAGAAGAGCAAGTTGATGGAGATGGTCAGCCAATCTTAGATGACGATGGAGTTCCTGTAACTGCATTAGTTGAGTATCCTGCAGGAAGCTTAACTGTAAGAATGGCAGACGGTGTTGCTTTTAAAACATCTAGTAACTCTACAGGAGCTTATATGCAAGGAACATTAGCTATAGAGTCTGGTGTTTTGAGGCAAACCGTCCTCTATTTTTTGAGCGTGATGGTGCAAAGTTTGTTGTAAGCGGAACTTCAAAAGCTTATGTTCATGGAAATCGTTTTTTCATTATTGGTGATAGAAATGGTGGAACTGGAGCGCAAGTTGTAGTTGAAGATGAAGGATATTTGGAAATCAATCATGCTGATGGTATTTCAAGGTGGCATAATCTACCACACAGTACTGTCACAGTAAAGGACAATGGTAAAATTGCTGTTGCAAATAATTATACAGAAGCTTATGTTGGACGTATAGAGAATAATCAGCTTTTAGGAGGTGATAACCACTATCCACACCTTTGGTATGATGTTCCTACAAACAAAACTAATATTATAGCTATTCCCAATGATATGCCTTGGATTTATTTCGCAGATAGAAGTAGCCCAAGAACAGAAAGATTATTAGCTGAGGAAGAGGGCGCAGAGCTTGCAATTGAATTGTCTTCATTTAGAGACTATGGAACAAAGTTTGAATGGAAATTTGGAACAACTCCTGAAGGACCATTTGATCAAGTGTTAGTTGAAAATGCAGATGCTCAGAATATAAAGCCTGCATTTAGCACATCTGGCACTCTTTATTTGGTATGTGAAGTTACTGTTGGTAGCGATGTTTATCAATCAAACGTTCTTGAATATCAAATAGCTTCAAATAAATTAATTCCAAACTTTGCAGGAAAACAATATCTACGTGGACCTCAAGTAGGTGGAAAAATAGTGTTTGAAGTAGATGGAGAATTAACTGAAGGATCTGCAGAGTGGAAATGGTCAACTACATCTGGTAGCGGATATCAATCATTTGATCCAGCTGTAAAAGGTTTAGAGTATGCACCTGATTTTGATGAGGTAGGCGTTTATTTTGTTGTTTTAGAAGCTGAAGTTGATGGAGAGGTACAATCAAGTCTTGAAATAGAGGTTGAAAGACAAGCACTATCAGCAGGTCCACTTCCATTAATATGGACTGCCGCTGTAGACGAGGACTTTGGTAATATGTTTAACTGGACTCCACATGCTTATCCAAATAAAAACAATGTTGAAATTAAACCTGATGCTGGAACACTTTGGCCAGTATTTACAGCTGGTACAGATACTATTATGAATGGTTCTGTAATTGGTTATAAAGCAGCTGTAATGGATGGTGAAGAAATACTTGAGCCAGAAGTTAAAGCACAACTAATTGTTAGAGCTAGTGAGAATGATACACTTCAATTAAGAGGTGACTCTTATGGTTTACATGGTATCTTAAAAGTTGAATCTGGAGTGTTTTTAAAAGAAAATAATCTATTAAGATTTGAGCATAACTCATCTGAGATACAAGTAACTGGTACTGGAGTTGTTATATTTGACAAATGGAATGATGACAATAGTTCATTATGTTTTGGTAATTCTAATGACCCAACAAGAGGTGGTCAAATATATATGTCAGGTAATGGTAAGATGATTTTTGAACCAGTGGCAGCAATCTTTAGATTAACAACAAATCCAGATGCTGATTTCTCAAAAATGCATTTACAAGATAATGCAGAGATGATATTTATTGGAGATTATACATCAGCTATTGCAACTTTTGACAAAAACAATAGATTTGTTTTAGGTGAAGATTATGTATTGAGTAATCTATATGACGAAGTTACTAACTACACTTATGTATCAGCTCGTAATCTAAATGATTTTGCTATTGCAAATGATGAAACTCAATATGTATCGATAGATCAGCCTATCACTAAATTAACTTTAGCGAATGTTGATGGATTAGAAACTTTCACATGGAAATATAGTACAGGTGCATTAGGTCCTTGGGCGGACTTTGCTGATCCAATTGTTGGTGATGAGGCAGCTCTTGTATTCGAAAATGTAGGAGAGTTCTATGTTGCAGCTGAAGCTTCTGATGGTACATTAACTTCAAATGTTGTTAAGATTGTAGTTATGGACTTCAAAGTTATGGTAGATGATGAAGAAGGTGTTTATACTCTTTCTGTTGAACTACCAGATGGTGCAAAAGAAGATGGTGGTGCATGGGTAGTTAAAGCTCCTGGTGCAACGGAGTATGAAAACTCAGACTATGCAGACGAAGGTTTAGAATACGAACTTGACGGCTGGCAGTTTGAAGAAGGTGATGGTGAATATATTATCTCTTACAAAGCTATCTATGTAGACGAAGAAGAGAATGATATTGATATATTTGCTACCCCAGCAAGAGTTGTAGTTGAAAATGGAGAAATTACTGTAGTTGATACAGCTGTAGGCATCAAAGGTGCTAAAGCTATAGTTGCAGGAGTTTATCCAAATCCAAATAATGGAACATTTACTCTAAGCGTTGATGCAGATGTTTATACAGTTGAGGTTATTGATTTAGCTGGAAACGTTATAAGCAAAGCACAACTTTCAGGTGCAAATAATACAATTACATTAAGTAATAGTGGTGTTTACATCGTAAGAGTAACAACTAGCGAAAGAAGTACAGTTCAAAGAGTAATTGTAAAATAATAACAAATAATATAAAGGGTGTCTATTTTAGACACCCTTTTATACTTTTTTTATAAAAAATATCTGAAAATTTTTTAGATTAATTGTCTGTTTAGCACAATGTTAAAGTTCTTATAAATCTTATCTAACTCACAATATCTACTTTCTTTACCTTATTTAAATTAATTGTTATTCAATCAATATTTGTATAAAAAAACTTTTTGAGTTTATTTTATACTTTACTTTTTTATACACAAAATTCAATGTTATGCGATTGATATTTACTATTATTTTTACTTTTTTTGTTTTTCTATTTGTCAATACCAATAATCTACTAGCTCAACGACAGATGGAAAATTTAGATCGAGGATTAGTAGCTGTAAAAACTACTAACGGTGTTTTTCTATCTTGGAGATTACAAGGCTACGAGTGGTATGGGTACACTTATAACCTATATCGTGATGGTGTAAAGATTAATTCTGAGCCTTTAGAAATAACAAATTATGTAGACAATAATGGAACAATATCATCATCGTATCATGTCGAGACTCTATTCAAAGGAGTTTCACAATCAACTTCAGACCAAGTTACCCCATGGGAACAACAATATTTAGAAATTCCTCTGAAAGCAAGAAGTAATGCTTATCAGATTAACGATATTACAGCTGCCGACCTTGATGGTGATGGGCAGTATGAACTAATAGTAAAAAGAATTGCAGTAGGGTGGAATGATAATAACACAAACTACTCATATTTTGAGGCATATAAGCTTGATGGAACTATGCTTTGGGAGATAAATGTAGGTCCAAATATTCTTCCTGATGTAGAGATTAATATAGCAGCTTTTGATTTCGATGGAGATGGTAAAGCAGAGGTATTTATGCGTACATCTGAAGGAACAATCTTTGGTGATGGCACTATGATTGGCGATACCAATGGTGATGGAATTACTAACTATCGATATTCTGTTGGTACTGCAGCTAATATGCAATATATGAATGAAGGGCCAGAGTTTTTATCACTTATTGATGGAGAGACTGGCGCAGAGTTAGACAGAGTTGATTTTATTCCTCGCGGCAAATCAGAAGATTGGGGCGATGGATATGGTCATAGAGCAAGTAAATATTTCTTTGGTGCTCCATATTTAGATGGAGTTAATCCTAGCATTTTTATTGGTAGAGGAATCTATACCAAAACAGAGATGAGAACTTATGATGTTGTAGATAAGAAGTTAGTGCTACGTTGGTCGTGGGGTTCTGGAAATAGTGGACCATATTTTGGTCAAGGTAATCATAACTTTACCGTTGCTGATGTCGATGGTGATGGACGCGATGAGATTATCTGGGGTTCAATGGCTGTAGATGATGATGGAACTGGTCTCTATTCAACTGCACTTGGACATGGAGATGCAATGCATATTGGAGATCTAGACCCATACAGAAAAGGGATGGAAGCGTGGCGTTGTTTAGAAAATTCTCCACATTGGGGAACTGTTTATCATGATGCTGGAACAGGTGAAATATTAATACATACAAGAACAGGTTTTGACACGGGGCGTGCTGTTGCCGCAAATATATCTAACGGTATGGACGGTAAAGCAATGTGGGGTGGAGGTTCAATGTTTGGAGCTACAAGTAAAAACTTGATTCCAGGACATGGTGGACCAGAAAATTTTAGAATATATTGGGATGGTGATTTATTAGAAGAGCTTTTAGATCATTCAGGTTTTACCACAAGCAAAGGATATGGTACAGGAGCAATTTATAAATATGGAGTAAATGGACCAATATTATTAGCAACAGGTGCAACTTCATGTAATTATACAAAAGGTACACCATCGTTGCAAGCAGATTTGCTTGGTGATTGGCGTGAGGAGGTAGTTTGGAGAACAGAAGATAACAGTGGCATTAGAATTTACACAACAATTGACCCAACAGAGCATAGAGTATATTCATTAATGCATGACCATCAATACAGACAAGCTATTGCATGGCAAATGTGTGGATATAATCAGCCGCCACATGTTAGCTTCTTTCTAGGAGAACGAGAAGGCAAAACTGTACCACCGCCTCCAGCTATTAGTAATGGTAGGTTGGTCTATTCAGGAGGTGATTGGGTAAATGGTGCTCAGGTATGGAAAAAAGATGGGGTTACCACAGCATTTGCAGATGGTGATCACATACTTTTTGATGTATCAGCTGGTAATGATATAAATGTTGATCTTAATTATGAAGTAAGTCCACAAGTTATTTCAGTCAATTCGCCAGAAGATATAGCGTTAAATGCTACAAATGGTAAATTAACAGGAGAAATGCTTTTGATAAAATCAGGAGCAGGTAATTTTGAACTGAAAGGTAATCATGATTACTCTGGCGATACAGAAGTTTGGGCTGGAAGATTATCTGTAGATGGTAATCTTACAAACAGTAATATTATGCTTGAGTTTTTTGGAGAATTAGATTTAAAAGGAAAATTATCCAAAAATTTAAAAATGAGATATGGCTCCGAACTATACGTTGGGGGTGCCACTGGATATGGTGTGGCAGAAATTGATGGAATGTTTGAAGTAGAGAAAGAAGCATCTATCTATTTTAATATAGAAAATGATAATAAGAGTGTTTTAAAATTAAATGGCGATTTTAATATAGGTAATAAGGTCGATTTTATTTTTAATATTGATGGAGAGATAAATTCAGGAGATTTTGAAGTGTTAGAACTTAACTCTTCAGATGTATTCCCTCTAGAAAAAGTTAATGTAAAAGGATTAACAGGAGTGCCACATAAGATCAAGCAAGTTGGCAAAAAATTAATATTAGAAATTATTCAAGTACGTCCATCTTCTACTATATATTGGGATGGAACATCTACTAACTCTACTTGGGATTTAGTAATTAATGAAACTTTTAAAACCTCCGATTCACAAACGACTTATTTTACTACAAATGATGATGTAATAATGGACAACTCCGCATCTAATAAAATAGTTAGTATAGAGGGTGAGGTGGTTCCAAATTCAATTCATATAAATTCATCAGAAGAGTATAAATTTGTTGGAGATGGCTCGATAACTGGAAATACATCGCTGACAAAGAGCGGTACAGGAAAACTAATTATTGAAAACATTAACTCCTTTGATGGCAAAGTTGAAATAAAAGGTGGAGTTATTGAAGTTGATAATATGCCAGATAATATCAATGGCAATGGTGGTTTAGGAGTTCCAAGTAGCGATGCTTCAAAACTGGTTCTTGATGGTGGAACATTGCATGTGAAATCAGGCGGCAATGTTGATAGAGCTGTAACAATAGGAACAAGCGGAGGAACCATACAGAATGATGGAATATTATACTGGAATCAACCAATTACAGGAGGAACTTTAACCAAGAGTGGTAGAGGTAGATTGATACTTGGAGGTTTAAATAGACATAATAAACTAATAATTAAAAGTGGAATTGTTGAACTTTTAAATGAGGAGTCTAATCCTGGAAAAACAGTGGTTTTTGATGGTGGTTCTCTTCAAAGTTATGATAATAGCTATACATATAGTACATGGAATTGGAATTTTGAGGTGTCAGAAAATAAAGTTGGTACTATCTATATGGATGGTAGAGGATATTATACTGGAACTCTAAAGGGAGATGGTGTACTTGATGTTGTTATTCCATTTGTAAGAACAGATTTTAAAGGAAACTGGTCTTCATTTAATGGAATTTTAAAAGTGATGGGTCCAGGACATGCTAACGATGATTCTTCCTATGATTTTAGAATAGATAATGATTTTGGATATCCAAATGCAATAGTTAATTTATCAAAACATATTTATGCTTATCATCTATCTTCACGCACTGTTAAGTTTGGTGCTCTGACAGGTAATGGTAATTTAAGTGGTAACCATCAATGGGAACTTGGTGAGAAAAACACCTCGTTCATCTTTAATGGAAAAATAACTGCAGGTAGTGTCCGTAAAGTTGGTACGGGAACTTTCACAATTACTAACGCCAACACCTACTCTGGAGGCACTACTATTAGTGAAGGTAGAATAACAGCGTCAAATAAAGAGGGTTCAGCTACTGGTACAGGAACTGTAACAATTGGAAATGGTGGAAGCTTAAATGGAGCTGGAACTATAGGCGGAGATGTTATAATACAAAGCGGCGGTAGATTATTAGCAGGCAGTTCCACAGTTGGGACTACCATAACTCTTAATAAAAATCTTACAATACAAAGAGGTGGAGATGTGATGATTAGAATTAATCCAGCTAGAAATTTAGTAGACTGTTTACCAATTGGAAATAGATTGAGTATAGCGGGAGATTTAATTATAAACAGAAGTGGTGATCAATTTGAAGAAGGCCAAGAGTTTAAGATTTTTGATGCCAGATTAATTACAGGACAATTTGCAAACATTACACCTGAAGTGCCAAAATCTGGATTAGCTTGGGATACATCAAAGCTATATAGTGATGGAATTATAAAAATAGTTGATAATCCAACATCTATAAATAACTCAATAACTAGTGAAATATCTCTATATTACAACCCAATTGATGAGAGTGCAACTATTGAAATGGGCGATTTTGTAAAATATGGAGAAAATATAAAAATTAAAGTTGTTGAAATTGGTGGAGCTGTTGTTAAAACATTGAATACAGAACATCAGAATCATGTAGTTGTTGATTTAAAAGGTCTTTCAAACGGAGTTTATTTAATTTCCATTGAAAGTAAAGAGTTTGTTTATACAAGAAGGATATTAAAAAATTAATTAAATAGATGTGCGAGTAGTTGGTCGAATTTTAGTTTTATTAATAGCTATAGTTGTTTTATTTCCATCTGAGATGCTTTATTCTCAGAAAAAAATGGAGAAAATAAATAGAGGATTAGTAGCTATTAGAGAGGGAGATGGGTACTATTTATCATGGCGTTTGCTAGGTGATGAACCATGGGATACAGGCTTTAATATTTATCGTGGAGAAAACAAATTAAATTCAGAGCCTATCGTTAATGTAACTTCCTATGTTGATGTTGAAGCTCCATTAAATAGTATCTATTATGTAAGAGCTATTGTAGATGGAGTGGAAAAAGTGGATATATTACCTGCACGAATAATTAATAATCGTGAGGGTACAGCAGGGTGGTTTGATATTCCTGTGGAAAAGCCAGATGATGGAGAACATGGGGCAAGATATTGGCCTAATGATGCAAGTGTGGGTGATTTAACAGGTAATGGCGAATATGATATTGTCTTAAAATGGGAGCCAGATAATGCAAAAGATAACTCACAATCAGGCACTACAGACAATGTTCTTTTAGATGCTTATACAATGGATGGAGCTCACCTTTGGAGAATTGATTTAGGTCCAAATATTAGAGCAGGTGCGCATTATACACAGTTTCTTGTTTATGACTTTGATGGTGACGGAAGAGCCGAGATTATGGTGAAAACTGCGCCTGGAACAAAAGATGGTACAGGTAACTATATCAATAAAGGACCAGCAGCAGTAGCTAATCATTCCCTAGAATACAGAAATTCTGGAGGGTATATTTTATCAGGACCAGAATATATAACTGTATTTGATGGAAAAACAGGTGAGGAGTTAGCAACTTCTAATTATTGGCCAGTCAGAGGTGATGTTGGAAGTTGGGGAGATACCTACGGAAACCGACTTGATAGATATAATGCAGCTGTTGCTTACGTAGACGGCGAAAAGCCATCTGGCGTATTCCAAAGAGGTTACTATACGCGCTTAACAATGTCTGCATGGGATTGGAGAGATGGGAAATTAACGCGCAAGTGGACTTTTGATTCAAATTCTTCTGGAAATGGAGCGTATGCAGGACAAGGAAATCACTCAATACATGTTATAGATGCCGATGGAGATGGAAGACATGATTTGGTAACTGGTGCTGCAGTAATTTCTGGAGATGGCACAGGAATGCATACTTCTGGTATGGGGCATGGAGATGCAACTCATGTAACTTACATGTATAAAGATGAAACTAGACCAATGATCTATATGCCTCACGAGAGCGGTGGACATGGTGTATCTTTAAGATATGCAGATGATGGTGAAATGCTTTTTAATCATAGACTTGAAGGGGCTGACGTTGGACGTGGAGTTGGTGCTCATATTGACCCAAATTATCCAGGTTTTCAGTTCTGGGCAAGTAATGGACTTGGGTTATATAATAAAGAAGGTAGAACAATAGGAAGAATTCCAAATTCGGCTAACTTTTTAATATGGTGGGATGGTGATTTAGCAAGAGAACTATTAAATAGTAATAAAATAGACAAATGGAATATTGCTGATGGTAGAGCAACAAACTTGTTAACAGGGCATGGAACTACTTGGAATAATGGCACTAAATCAACGCCAACACTTTCTGCAGATATTTTTGGAGATTGGAGAGAGGAGTTAATCCTTAGAAGAGATGATGGAAAAGCATTAAGAATCTATGTTTCAGCAATTCCTACAGAGCATAAATTGTACACATTAATGCACGATCCAATTTATCGAGTAGCTATTTCATGGCAAAATTCATCATATAATCAGCCTCCTCATCCAGGGTTTTATCTTGCAAGCGATATGGATTTCCCACAAGCTACACCAGATGTGGAAATTATTGATAAAATAAAAAAGGCGCAAAGTGAATTTGTTAAAGATTTATATATCCTTGATTTAGAAAATCATGAAGGATGGGAAGTTATGAATAATCTTGCAAAAGATGATCAAGTCTTCTCTGACTTAGAATTTTACTTTGAAGATGGCCCAGGTTACCTGTTTGACAAACAGTGGGTTAGAACAAATGCAAATTCGAGAAGAATTAAAAGCCCTGTAAACTTAGCTTATTTTACTGCCAGAACTAAAACAACGGTCTTTATTGTTCATCAAAAGAGTATTTCTAAAAAACCAAAATGGCTAGATGAGTGGACTTTAACAGATGAGACAGTCTATATAAGAAATGCAGGTGGAAGCAAAATCCCTATGCATCTATTTAAAAGAGATTTTGCAAAAGATGAAATCGTTAATTTAGGTGCAAACACAATTGATGGGGCTGTAGGTAGATTAATGTATTTTGTTGTAGTAAACAATGGAGTAATTAGCTCTATAGATGTAAATGAAGCATTAAGTAGTGATATATTGGTTTACCCAAATCCATTTGCTGAGTTTGCAAATGTTGAATTCACTCTAATTTCTGAGCAAAATGTAGATGTTTCTCTTTATGATATAAGTGGTAGATCAATAAGAAATATTGAAAACGGATTTAAAGCACCAGGTAGACATATTATAACAGTTGATTCAAATGGCTTGAATTCCGGTGTATATATCATAAAAGTTGTAGCAGGTAAAAGGGTGTTTTATAAAAAGATAATTATATCAAAGTAATATAGTTTTTAAAAACTTAAATTTAAGATGTGGAAAGCTGGTGGTGTTGAAACATCCCAGCTTTCTTTTCAATAATAATAGTTAGATATGAGAAGTGTTATAACAACTTTATTTGTAATAATAACTATGGCTATAAATGCTCAAAATAGTGATAATTCATTATCAACTCAATTATTATATGGAAAAAAGATACTTATAATTGGAGATAGTTATGTGAAAAATCATCGAAAACCAATTGAAGAAACATGGCATTATAAAATAGCCCAAAAATACAGTATGACTTATCATAACTATGGATGGAATGGGAACTGTATTGCTTTTGATAGAACTGATGAAGGATTTGGTCATCCCATATATTTGCGGTATAAAGAGATGGACGAAACCGCAGACTATGTAATAGTGATGGCTGGTCACAATGATGCTGATAATATTGGTCGGTTAGGAACTTTAGAGGATTTTCGTGAAAAGCTGGAGGTTTTGTGCGAAGGTTTAATAGATAAATATCCCTCAGCAAAGATAGCTTTCTTTACAAGCTGGCGTGTGCCTCGTGATAATTTTGAAGAAGTTGCTGAAATCACAGAGCAAGTATGTGAAAAACACTCTATTCCAGTTTTTAACAATTTGAAATATAGTGGAGTATATGTATGGAATGAGAACTTCAGAAAGAGATATTTTCAAGATATTAATGATACAGCTCACCTGAATGACGAGGGACATAATTTATATATGAATAAAGCTGAAAAGTTTTTATTAACTCTGTAATTTTAATTTGTAGAGTATCATACTTGAATTGTACAAAATTAAATAATAGAATTAGAAGAGATGTTTTAGAGAGCAAGTGTGTAGTGAGAAGATGTCGGTTTGCTCGTGTTAGATATAATGAATTTTATATAGAATAAATCTCAAACATTAAATGCTAATATAAAGAAATTAAAATCTATGAAATCAATTTTTAGTTTTTCACTTACTTTGATAATGCTTGTTATTTTGAATAATACTCAATTAAAAGCAAGCCAAAGAACTTATAATTTTAACTCAGACTGGAAAGTGCATGTTGGAAATGTAGATAGAGCCAGTGAAGACAGCCTTGATGATTCAAAATGGAAAAGTGTAACACTGCCCTATGCTTGGAACGAAGATGAAGCATTTAAAAATGATATTAGAGAACATTCAGTAGATATAGCATGGTATAGAAAGGAGTTTGTATTACCTGCCAATAGCGACGGTAAGAATGTTTTTCTAGAGTTTGAAGGTTTTAGACAAGCAGCAGAGCTATATATTAATGGTAACTATATAGGAAACCATGAAAATGGAGTAATGGCTGCAGGGTTTGATATCTCTGCATCAGTAAAACCATATCCAGAAAAAAATATAATAGCTGTAAGAACAGACAATGACTGGGAATATAGGGAGAAGTTTTATAATCAAAAATATCAATGGGCAGATAGAAACTTTAATGCAAACTATGGGGGAATACCAAAAAATGCATATCTGCATGTAACAAATAAAGTTTATCAAACATTACCACTTTTCTCAAATTTAGGTACAACTGGTACTTATATATATGCTTCTGAATTTGACATAGCTAATAAAAAAGCGAAAATTAATGTTGAAGCAGAGGTGAAAAATGATAATCGCACAGCTAAAGTGGCAAAATTAAATATTGTTTTAGAAGATTTAGAAGGTAAAGAAGTTGCTAATTTTAAGGGAATTGCTCGAACAATATCACCTAATGGTATCTCTATTTTAGAAGCCTCACAAGAGGTTGAAAATCTTGAGTTTTGGAGCTGGGGATATGGATATCTATATAATGTAAAATCTCAATTAGAAGTTGATGGTGAGGTTGTAGATGAGGTTAATATTAAAACAGGATTCCGAAAAACTGAATATAAAGATGGTATGGTCTATCTAAATGATAGAGTTATTCAATTAAAAGGTTATGCACAACGCACAAGTAATGAGTGGCCAGCTTTAGGTTTATCTGTTCCTGCTTGGTTAAGTGACTATTCAAACCAACTTATGATTGAAAGTAACGGTAATTTTGTTCGCTGGATGCACGTAACACCGTGGAAACAAGATATAGAGTCGTGTGACCGTGTTGGACTAATTCAAATTATGCCAGCAGGAGATGCGGAGCATGATATAGTCGGGAGACGTTGGGAGCAAAGAGTTGAACTAATGAGAGATGCTATTATATATAATAGAAATAATCCTAGCATTTTCTTTTATGAAGGTGGAAATAAGGGGATTAGAGAATCTCATATGCAAGAGTTATTAGATCTTAAAACTAAATATGACCCGTATGGTGGTCGTGCCATGGGAAGCAGAGAAATGCTCGATAGCGATATTGCTGAGTGGGGTGGAGAGATGTTATATATTAACAAAAGTGCAGGAAAACCTCTTTTTGCAACTGAATATTCACGTGATGAGGGTCATAGAAAATATTGGGACGATTTCACACCGCCATACCACAAAAATGGAGAAGGTGGAACTTATGCAAAAAATGTAAATGGAAGCAAAATTACAGATGCTTCACCATATAATCATAATCAAGATTCACATGCGCTAGAGAATATTGCACGCTGGTACGATTACTGGTATGAAAGACCAGGAACAGGAATAAGGGTAAGCAGCGGTGGAGCTAATATAATATTTAGTGATACAAATACACACTACAGAGGTGCAGAAAACTACAGAAGAAGTGGTGAGGTTGATGCAATGAGAATACCAAAAGAAAACTTCTGGACTCACCAAGTAATGTGGGCAGGATGGGTAGATTTAGAAGAAATTTTAACTCATATTATTGGCCATTGGAATTACGAAAAAGATGTTGTTAAAGATGTATATGTAGTTTCTGGAGCTGAAAAAGTTGAGCTTCTCATTAATGGAAAATCTAAAGGATTTGGAAAACAATCAAATAGATTCCAATTTACTTTTGAAAATATAAAGTTTGAAGAGGGTACTATAAAGGCTGTAGGATATGATGAAAAAGGTAAAGTTGTTAGTACAGCTGAAAAAAAGACAGCTGGCAAACCAGTAGGTTTAAAACTAACTTCAATGACCTCACCTGTAGGATTTAAAGCAGATGGTGCCGATGTAGCATTAATCGAGGTCGAAGTTGTTGATAAAGACGGAAATAGATGCCCTACTGCGTTAAATATGATCGAGTTCGACCTTAGTGGACCAGCAGAGTGGCGTGGTGGAATAGCTATTGGTGAAGATAATTTTATTTTGTCGCAGAATTTACCTGTCGAGGGTGGAGTAAATCGTGTGTTAATACGATCAACTAAAAAAGCAGGTAAGATAAAACTAAGAGCTAAATCAGAAGGATTAAAATCTGCATCTATCTCTTTGAGAACATCTAAATATACTACAGAGAACGGATTAAGTAGAGAGATGCCTTACAACGGTCTGCCTGCATATTTAGGAAAAGGTAGAACACCAGAAAGCCCATCTTATACTGTTTCTCGAATAGCTCATATACCAAAAAATGTTCTAGCTGGCTCAAATCAAGAAACTGCACATCACACAATTGATGATAATGAGAGAACCTCTTGGACAAATGATGATAAATTATCAAATGCGTGGATTCAATTCCAGTTTGATGAAGAAAAACTATTTGATGAAATTTCAATTAAATTCCCAGGCCACAGAACAAGAAGTTATCCATTGGCAATATTGGTGAATGATAAAGAAGTATATAATGATAATACAGAGAGAAATCTTGGTTATTATAGTGTAAAATTTGAACCAACTAAAGGAGATGTAGTAACTATTCAGTTAAAAGGAGCAAGTGAATATCATGACTCTTTTGGACTTGTAGAAATCACTGGTCAGAAGGATGAGGCAACTATTAAAGATCAATTGGAAGATAAAAAAGCTACACTAAATATATTGGAAGTAGAGTTTTATGAAAATTTAAAAAGAAATTAAAAACGTAAATAATTTATTAATAAATAAATAAATAAATAAATTGATATGAAACATAAAATTTTGTTTTTAGCTATTGTTTTAATGCCTTTTACACTATTTGGGGCAAAGAAAGCAAAAAAAGAAGTTTTTCCTGATGGAACACCAATTTCAGATTGGTTTAGAACTGTTGAAGAAACAGATATAAATAAGTTAGGAAAACATTATCTTATTACAGACTATGATGTAATAAATGACAGTAATGTTATACAAACTGAAAAATTACAAAATGTTATAGACCATGCAAGTGAAAGTGGTGGTGGAGTTATCATTGTTCCAGAAGGTACATTTTTAAGTGGTTCACTTTTCTTCAAACCTGGTACGCATTTACATATAAAAGAAGGTGGAAAAATAAAGGGAAGTGATGATATTAGTAATTTCAAGCTTCACGATACTCGAATTGAAGGACAATCTATAAAATATTTTGCTGCGCTTATAAATGCCGATGGTGTTGATGGTTTCACAATCTCTGGAAAAGGTGCTATTGACGGAAATGGTCTTAGATATTGGAAAGCTTTTTGGTTGCGTCGTGGATTTAATCCTCAATGTACAAACCTTGACGAAATGCGTCCAAGATTACTTTTTGTCTCAAATAGTAACGATGTACAAATTTCAGGTGTTCACTTAATGAATTCTCCTTTTTGGACATCACATTACTATAAGTGTAAAAATGT
>CAZHHH010000020.1:0-28817 GCA_964532085.1 uncultured Marinilabiliaceae bacterium | reverse complement strand
AATGAACTCTTGATAAATGGGGCGTCACCGCCAATTTAACTGCAACATGGGTTAACCCCATAATAAATTATGGGGTTAATAACATATAACACCATTCGGTGTTGATGTACATAACGTGTTTTTGTATAGTTCAATTTTATGTATTAAAAATCACCCCCTAGCCAAGGGCGAGGCACGGTAAAGTGGGTTGAATGTGATAAATCAAATATATATCAAGATGTTCATCTGTTTCAGGGTGTTCAATGTGGAACTCACACTCGAGAAGAATAAAGCATTAGTTGTTGAAGTTAAAAGACAAAAGAAAAATTTCAAACCACAATTGCTTGCTGAAAAAGTAAGACATCTTAAAGAAAAAATATTGCCAAAATATGATATCGAATCAAAGTGTTTCTCTTTAGAAGATATGTAATATTTTACAAATATACTTTGTTACGGGCGTAACTGTTATGGTGATAACAAAATATTTTTTTTAATGCTTTTTAAAAAAAAGAGGGCACTTTTGCAAGCGCCCTCGGTTTAGTTTATGAGTTTTATCTACTACTTTACTATTACTTTCTGCTTTTCAACAATATAAATACCTGCTGGTAGAATTATACTGTTCGCTCCTTCTGTTAAGTTGACTGTTTTTGCAACTACTCCAGATAGATTGTAAATATTAACTCTTTTTGAACTATTGCTGTTTATTACCACACCATTTTGAGTATTGTAAATTGCAATTCCATTTACAATATTGTTGCTAATTGAAGTACTTGTTTGCGGTTCAATAACTCTATCAAGTCCACTTGCTGTGTAATATCCTCCATTTACAACTACAAATCCTACATCTGCTGGCACTTGATTATTGCTGTCATTAAATAGTACAAACCATTCGCCTATTTCGTCATCGATGGTAAATTTATATACGTTATTTCCTAAATCTACCATTGTATTACCTGGCCATGACGAGGTGTACTCACCACCTTCATTTGCTATATATATGTAAGAATTTATATTAGCTGACCAGTTGCTTGGCTTTTCAAAGAAAATTGCTTTTTCACCCTCTTCTAAAACAGGGTCATTGTTGTTATTGCCACCTTCATCACCATCTATATGGCTAAATCCTGATGAGGTATAGTGTCCTTTGTTTATAACATCAAATCCAGGTTGCATTGCTGCAGGCGCTTGATTTGCACCATCATTGAAAATAACACTCCAATTATCAATAGTACCATCAAATGCAAATTCATATTTGTTATCGCCTAAATCTGTAGCTGCATTACCTGGCCATGCATTAAATATTTCGCCTAAATCGTCATATATATAGACACTTATATTGCTTGCCCATGACGTCGGTTTCTTAAAATAGATTACGTTATCTCCATTACCTGGGTCAACTGGATCCTTTGGATCTTCAGGGTCTTTCGGTTCTTCTGGATTTTCAGGTTCTTGTCCTCCGCCACCCTCCACTTTTGTCCATACAGAATAGTCATTACCTGATGTTTTTAGTGTATAACCGCTTGGTGCATTATATCCGCCAGTACCAATTTTTACTATTAAAGAACCATTTTTACCAGTTGCAGTGTGTACGTAAAGGTCGCCTCTTGTTTCATTCACAACCACCTCTGATTCGTTGTGTAGCTTTACTTCTTTACGTGCAGCTATTAACTCATTAATTTTTGTTTTATAGCTATTGTTATTCCAGTGATTTTGCCATACAGATGGAATACCAGGTCCTGATAAAATGAAAGCATATGCTGCTAAAACATTACCAGTAAACTGAGAATTTCCATCATCTGGTCTTCCAGTGTCATGATTATCAACAAATGTAACAGAGTATTTTCTATATACTTCACTGTGTACTAATCCTGCTGGCTGATTAGTTGTACCATATCTTTTCCAAACTAATTTAGTTAAATCATATCCATTGTTAAACGCTTCATTTAAAGCATATTTTTGTGGAAAGTCAAATGCAGTTGATGTTTTACCAGTTGCATCAATCCATCCTATAACATCGTCATAATTACCATCCCAATATTCTCCAACTGAGAAATAAGCATTTGCAGAGTTGTTATACATTTGTGTATATGAACCATGGAAACCTTTAACTAAGTCATATCTCCAACCATCATAACCAATTTCATTTTTCATGAAATCTAAGTATGCTTTGATAGTATTTTGAACGTTAGTATTAGTGTGGTCAACATCACGTGCCGCAGGATAATTTTCTCCTGTGTCTGGTGCTCCCTGAGGAATATGTGGATACGGCAAGCCTTGATCTTTAACTTCATCACCTTGACAAATAGCTTCTAAACCCCATGAATATGTAACACCGTTATATGTTTCAGTTGGAAAATCAACCCAATTAGTTACACCATTTCTGTGATTTACTACGATATCTGCGATTGCTTTTACATTATTTGCTTTTAGAGTTTGAATAAGTGATTTTAACTCAGCCTCTGTACCAAATGAACTATTTTGGTTAAAATAATATACTGGTAAGTAGCCCATGCTCCTTGTATTCATGTCTTTACCACTTGGAGGAAGCCAAATCATATCAAAGTTTGCTCCTAATTCAGCTGCTTGGCTCTCTAATGTGGTCCATTTGCTTGCATCGTAAGTGTTCCAGCCAAATCCTTGTAGCATAACATCCTCTGCCTGAGAGGGTACTTGTGCGCTTAATCCTAAACCTACAAAAAAGAAAAGGATTAAAAATAAAGTTTTAAATTTCTTGTAAATAATTCCCATAATACCCGATTAAAATTTATTAATTATTGTAAAAATAAGACTAATAAATAGCTTGTAAAAACTTTTTAATCAGTGTTTTATGTTAAACTTACACAATCGATTGCGGTTTGGTTTGTGCAACCGTTTGCGATATTATGAAGAATTTATCATTCAGTTATTTTATCAATAAAAAAGGGCCGCCTCATTAAAAGCGACCCTTTGTAAATATAATTTAAACGTTGTTTTAACGAACTATAACTTTTTTAGCTACTCCATCTATACTAACAATATAAACTCCATTATTGAGATACAATTGCGTCTTGTCTGCTGTATAAATTTGTTCAACTACTGCTCCTGTAATTGAATAAATAACCAGATTTACTTGACTATCAGGTATAATTGTCAAACTATTTTTACCAGTAATTATTTTTGCTAATTCTACTTTGTTTACTGTTATATTTACAGATATATCACCGCAGTCAACTGGATCAATATCATATTTAGAGCTAGCATTTATACTGCCAATTTTATAACAACCATCCGCTTCAACATTTTTAAGATCTTCTGTCTGTTCAGGACTGTCTGCCCAATCATTACCATTTACAACAATAAAATTAACTTTATCATATTTTGTAAATGTATATTCATAAACATTATCTTTAATCTTTGTGGGTGTTATAAATCCTCCGTACCCAGGTAAATCTGTCCAATTGAAGAAGTGGACGTTACTCCAACTTTCTGGCACTTGAATTTTAACAGTAATTGGTAGAGGTAGCTCTAAAACTTCAACTTCTTTTTGTGATGTTGCTGTAGTAGTTTCATCGCCATCCTCAACTACGTCTGCTTTAATTGTATAAATTCCTGCAATATTTGTTTCGATTGGACTAGTAGCTGCAACAAAAGTATCACTTCCAGGTAATTTAACTGTATAGGTGATTATTGGCGAGTTGAAATTTTCAGATGCTAATGCAGAAAACTCAATATCTTCCCCTTCAAATACTATTGATGGTGCTGTGATAACAACATCATAGACATCTGTTCCCGCAACTATAAATGTAGCTACAAAATTATTTGAGTTGTTATTATCATACGTCTCTGTATGCTTAAACCATACTGCTATACTATGTTGTCCAGGTGATAGGCTTGAGATGTCTATTAAACCTTTAGCTGTATGTAGAGAGTTGTTGCCAAGATTAGCTGTTTTGGGCAATGCTACTTCAACTGGGTCTTTTCCATCAATTGAAAAATACATATATGCATCGGTTTCTTGTGCTTCCCATACTTGTAGTTCTCCACCAATTTCAAAATTTTCAGAAAAGTCCCTAATTCAGCACCATGGAAATAGCCTGCAGGTTGTTCAAAATTATCACTTCCTGTATACCATGTTTCAGTACTGCCTAATTTTATATAAATATGTGAGTTCCCAACCCATGATACATTTGCGAATGCAAAACTTGCAAACACAAAGAGTGCAATTAAAAGTGTGTAAATTTTTTTCATGACTTTTAAGTTTTAAGTTGTTAAATAAATTGTCTTATTTCTTTATAATCTTATATATATCAGATTTTAAATTCTTACCTTTTAGATAAATTAAATAGATGCCATTTTCTAGTTCTTCAATATTAAGCGTTGCGTTCGTCGAATTTAAATATTTTATTTTAATTTCCTTACCTGTTATGTCTGTTATTACTACTTTATTATAATTAATATCAACTCCCTCTATATTCAGAGTTCCTGATGTGGGATTAGGATATATTATAAAGTTCTCTTCTTCTTCATTAGTTATTTTGTCAACAGTAGAGCAATCTGCAATGCTTGGCAGTGCATCTGGAGATGTGAAGATATAACAACTACTTTGGGTTACTCCTAATATATCCGCAGTTTGAGTACCGCTTCCATTACTGAAAATGATATTTATAAACTCTATGGAACTATCAAACTCAAAAGAGTACCAATCATTTTCTAACTTTGTTAATTCTGTTCCTGGCCAACTGCCTGTAATAGGTTCTCCTTCTATATCCCAGCTGTATAAGTAAGTTTTGTCCCAACTTATATCGTTTTTAAATTGTACTTTTATAGGGTCACTTTGACTACCATCACCACAATTTACAGATTTGTAATAATATTTGCCATTTATATCTTTATTATTTGATAATGAAAAACAGCTATTTGCAACAATATTATTTATATCAAGAGTTTGTTCATCACCAGAATTAATTACAATATTCAGATTACCTCTAATATTTTTAAAAGTGTAACTATACCAGTTGTTATCAAGCTTAGTCATTGCCTCGCCTGGCCATGTTGTTAGATTTTTCTGGATATCCCACGCATGAATATTGATGTTACTCCACCTGTCTGATTCATTATAAAATCTTATAGTTATCTCTTTAATATTTTTATAATTACTTTCAACTTTAGTCCATACCGCATAATCATCACCAAAGGTCTTTAAAGTGTAATCTTCAGGTGCATTATAGTTGCCATTTCCAATTTTTACAATTAAAGAACCATTAAATCCAGTAGATTTTGCAACATACAGATTATTTTGTGTAGTAATAACTTCCACGTCACTTTCGCTATGTAGTTCAACATCTTTTCGTGCCTCTATGAGTTCTTTAATTTTCTCTTTATAATCATTGTTATTCCAATGGTTTTGCCATACGCAAGGCACACCAGGATTTGACAAAATAAAAGCATAAGCGGCTAAAACATTCCCTGTAAATCTAGAATGATTATGTCCATCATCAGACCTTCCTGAGTCATGATTATCAATAAATGTGACAGAATATTTTCTGTAAATATCACTATGTACTAATCCGGCTGGTTGGTCAAGTGTATTATTTCTTTTCCAAACTAGATTTGTAAGATTATACCCGTTATTAAAGGCTTCATTTAAAGCATATTTTTGTGGAAAATCAAATGCTGTAGAGGTTCTTCCAGTTTCATCAATCCAATATGTAATGTTATCAAAACTTGAGTCCCAATATTCTCCTACTGAGAAATAATTATCTGCACTATTATTATAAAATCCTATATAATAAGGTGTAAATCCTTTTACAAAATCGTATCTCCACCCATCATAGCCAATTTCATTTTTGAGAAAATCCAAATGTGCTTTTATGGTATTTTGAACATTTTCATTAGTATGGTCAACATCTCTTGCACCATCAAAATTATCACCAGTGTCTGGTGCACCTTGTGGTATATGGTCGTATGGCAAATCTGCATATCTTACTTCATCATTTTCACAAATAGCTTCTAGTCCCCAACTATAGGTCTCTCCTTTATACTCTTCAGTGGGGAAATCAATCCAATTCGATCGTCCATTTCTATGGTTAATTACAACATCAGCAACTATTTTTGTTCCATTTGCTTTTAGAGTCGAGATTAGTTTTTTCAACTCTTTCTCTGTTCCAAAAGCACTGTTTTGATTAAAATAATAAACTGGAAAATACCCCATGCTAAATGTGCTTAATACATTACCACTTGGTGGCAACCATATTAAATCAAAGTATGTAGATAATTCATCAGCTTGATTTTCTAGGTTTGTCCATTTACTATCTGTGTAGCTATCCCACCCAAATGCTTGAAACATAACATCGGTGTTTTTCTGTGGTACTTGCCCGATAGCGTTTATAAGCAATGTAACTAATAAGATTAGTGTAAAAGTCTGTTTCATAGGCAAATAATTATAATTTATTAATTAAGAACTAAGATTACTATATCTAAATATATTACGAACATTGTAAAAAAATGTTTCAAAATGCTAATTATGACTAATTGATGTTTGTTCTTAATAATAATATCTTCTCAATTAGTTTAGTTTTTTATTAAAAAAGTGAATTATACATTTTTCTGAAAACATTTATTAAATACTTTTTTATATTTGTACTTGTAAAAATAAATAAATAGGTTTGCCAAACTTTTTTATCTGATTTATGTAAAAGTAAATCAATTTAGATAGCAGTTTTCAAACTTAATAACTTAAACACATGGACTATACTTTTTTTGACTTCCTTACATTAGTTGGCTCGTTGGGTATGTTCCTTTATGGAATGAAAATAATGAGCGAATCTTTGCAAAAGGTTGCAGGCGCAAAAATGAGGACTATCCTCTCAGCGATGACTTCTAACCGCTTTTTTGGTGTTCTAACAGGATTTTTTGTTACTGCTATTGTCCAATCATCATCGGCCACAACTGTAATGGTTGTAGGTTTTGTTAATGCTGGTCTAATTTCTCTTACAGAATCCATAGGAGTAATTATGGGAGCTAATGTTGGCACCACAGTAACTGGTTGGATTATTTCTCTTCTTGGTTTTGAAATGTCTATAAGTGATTATTCACTGCCTTTAATAGCATTTTCTCTACCTTTAATTTTCTCTAAAAGTAGTGGTAGGCGCTCTTGGGGTGAGTTTTTGCTAGGATTTGCATTACTATTTTTAGGACTCGATTTCTTGAAAAACTCGGTTCCTGATTTGGGAAGTAATCCAGAGGTTTTATCATTTGTTAATAAATACGCAAGTTCTGGTTTTAAATCTACATTAATATTTTTGGGAATTGGTACTGTACTAACAGTAATAATTCAATCTTCTTCTGCAACTATGGCACTTACCTTTGTAATGGTTAGTCAAGGTTGGATAGATTTTTATATGGCTGCTGCAATGGTGCTTGGTGAAAATGTTGGAACAACGATTACTTCTAATCTTGCTGCTTTGGTAGGAAATCTCAGTGCAAAGCGAGCTGCAATGGCACACCTTATTTTTAATCTACTAGGTGTTTTCTGGATGCTTTCTTTATTTAACTATGTTACGGTATTTTTAGAACATACCTTTATAGTAAAAGAGGGATTGACTGAAGCGCAAATGATTTCGAATACTCCATTTACTCTTGCAATTTTTCATACAGGTTTTAATGTCTTTAATGTTTTAATTTTTGTTTGGTTTACTCCTTATATACAGAAGATAGTAGAGTGGGTGTTACCACAACGACATAAGGACACTGAGGAGGACTTTAGAATTAAGTTTATTACCACAGGAATGTTGTCAACTCCCGAATTATCACTACTTCAAGCTAAGAAAGAGATACAATTTTTTGCAAAACATACCAACAAAATGTATGGATTTTTCAGAAAACTTCTTTATGAGACCAATGATAAAAAGTTTAATAAGCTTTACTCTAAAATACAGAAGTATGAAGGAATTTGTGATAATGTAGAGGTGGAAATTACTAACTATTTGAGCCAGATATCACAATATAAAATGAGTGAAACTGGGCGTAGAAGAATGCGTTCTATGTTAAAAATTGTAGGAGATTTAGAAAGTGTAGGTGATTCAAATTATAATCTTGCAAGGACGGTTAATAGAATGAGAGAAAATAACATTACTTTCAATGAAGAGGCTTATGGAAAATTAGAACTAATGTTCGAATTGGTTGATGATGCTCTTCAAGAGATGAGAAAAAACCTACTTAAAGATGAACATATAATTGATTATGGTGAAGCTATGGAGATTGAAGATAAGGTGAATAACTATAGAACACAGCTAAGGTCAGAGCATTTTGATAATCTCTCAAAAGGTGTATATAGTTATGAAGCTGGAGTTATCTTTAATGATCTTTTCTCAGAATGTGAAAAACTAGCTGACTATGTTATTAATGTTAGTGAAGCTTTAGAAGAAGTGACTTTTAGAAAATAAATAAATATAATTCAATTTCAGACCCACAATATTTAATGTTGTGGGTCTGTTATTTATAGTAATGAAAAATCTATTTTTTATAGTTATATTTTTATCTGTTTCAATTTATGTTGATGCACAATCGAGAATTTTTAATCGTAAACAAAATAAAATTGAAAAGGCAACTAGAGATTTAGAGAAAAGGAAAAAGGCTGCTGGTGAAGTTGAACCTTTTGGTTCAATGAGTATTAAATCTACCGATAGAGATGATTTTATCTGGAGTGCAAATAGTGCATACTCTGCTTATAAAGGCAATGGAAATGTTTCTTTTACAGAATACTCTAGGCTAGGAATTTCTAAAAATAGTGAACTTCAAACCAATTTAGCTGCAGACTTTTGGATGCCAAATCTGTTTTTAAAACATAATTGGTATAAAAAATCTTTTTACATATCATCCCGACACGGAATTTATTCATCAACTCCAGGGCTAAACTGGGCTCAAAAACAAGGACATTATGATATTGTAGACTCGCTAGTTAATATTCCAATTATTACCTCTTTTAAAACTGAGCTAATTTTCAGCCTTCCTTTATGGGACAATTCTATATGTAATACAAAAACTGAGTATATAATTTTGACAGCTGCTTTTGCTGCCGATTATGGAATAAGGTTGAATAATGGTGATGATTTTCTTTTAGATTATCCATTTATTAGTAACAGAAACCCTGTAATGGTAGGAGAGGGGCTATTGTTTACACCACGTTTGCAGATGGATGGTAGATTAACAAATAGACTTTATTTAAGAGCTAATGCAAAATATCTCTTTGGTGATATAGCCTATAATGCAATTGAGCAACAGACATTTGTTGAATATATTTTATTTAGATATATAACTGTATCAGGAGGATATATTTTCTCATATTCTAAAAATTCAAAATATAAAACTGTCATATATCCAACTGCAGATATAACTTTTTATTTTGGCAAAAAACCATCTAAAAAACAAGGCGGACTTTTTGGTCGAAAGATGTTTTAGTTGTTAAATTCGCGCATATTTCTTCGCATTCCTCTTCTATTACCGTTCTGTTCTCTTTTGTTGCGCCCCATTCCTAGTCTTTCTTGATTATATCTATTACCATATTTTGTAAAGAGCTCCACAATTTTATCCTCTTGCTCTTCAGTACATAGCTTTTTTACTTCTATAAAATGATCAATAGTACTATCTTTAATTTTGCTATGTAATTTGCCAATATCAGATGAATATTTACGCATCTGTTTTGTGTCTGCTTTTTTATTCTGCATCTCTTCTATCAGAAGTCGCTCTTTCAGCATAAGTTCACTACGTAGTTCTTTAATCTGATTCCTATACGCTACCTCTAGTTTAATAAAACTAGCTTGCTGAATTGAGTCAAAACCAATATAATCACTTAGGCGCTGGTTATATCTATATTGATTATTTGAGATTTCAATATCGTGTTCAATTTTTTCTGCGTTAGTTCTTTTTGTTATTGAATAATAACTTATTAAACCAGAGATAATTGCAATTGTAATTCCCGTTACTATTAATGATATCCTATTTTTCATAAAAATTAATTTTAGTCATTATCAAACTCATTTAGACCCATCCAGATAGATTCCACATAAAAGTCATTCTCTTCATTATCAAAATAGCCAGAAATTAGCTCTTCTTCAATCGAAATGGAGTAATTATTTACTACTAAAAATGAGCTTACACTTCCTATTATCAATGAGACTATTATTACTGCTGCATATTTTAAAATTTCATTTCTTAAAATATAAGGTTTATTCTCCTTCTGAATTTTGTCAATAATTAGAGTGGATATATTGCGGTCAGCTTTAAGCTTCTTTTCCTTTTCAATAGAGTTAAATAGTGCAAAATATTTATCGCTTTTTTCTTTACACTCTTTGCAACTATTGTAGTGCTGAACTTCAGATTCTGTTAGATCATAAAGTCCATTTTTAAGAGTTATCTTTTCTATATAATCGTTACATTTCATAGCTATTACTCTTTAAATATTATCTCTTTTAAATTTGTTCTTGCTCTAAAAATAAGGCTTTCAACAGCTTTGACAGAAATTTCCATAATCTCACTAATCTCTTTATTACTTAGCTCTTGATATTGGCTTAAAACAAATGCTTTTCGTTGATTTGTTGGCAGTTTATTTAATATTTGATTAATTCTTTGCTGCTCTTCTTTGTTTATTAACTGTTCATCACTTTTTTCTGATGATGATATTAAACTACTAACTTCTTCTGAATCAACTTGAATGAATAGATGTTTTATTTTTGATTTTCTAACTTGGTTTATAGCTGTGTTTATTGTGATTCTATATAGCCAAGTTGAAAATTTAGACTTTCTCTGAAAATTGCTAAGATTTTTATAAACTTTAATAAAAACTTCTTGTGTCAAATCATTGGCATCGTCCTCATTATTTACAAAACCTAAACATGTATGAAATACCTTGTCTTGATATCGTTTTATCAGTTGCTCAAAGGCATTAGAATTATTTTCTAATGCCTTTACAACTAGTATTTCATCTGATGTTATACTCATTTATATATAACTGTTTAGTTGTTTTTTTCTACCACTTCTGGGTTCGGGCAATCTGGACCTGTACCATCTTGTAGTCTTTGTTGACGTGGATAATTTCCTTCTCTATTTTGCATATTGCCTCTCCCTTCTTGAGCTCCTCTTCTATAATTCTGACGTGGATGAGTTCTACCTCTGTAGTGTCTATCTCCTTGAGTTCCTCGTTTGTTTCTAAATTGTGTAGAGTCACTTTGTTGATATCTTCTGTTGCGGTATTGTGGTTCATCTCCGTATAATGCACGTCTTCCGCCACCTTCTCCTTTGCCTTCGCCAATTCGCTTGCCGTCATAATTATCGCAAATTCCGTCATTGTTTTTATCTACAAAGCCAGGCGTTTTATTAATGGTTTCTTGTTTTGCAGTAGTTTTTTCTTGTGCAACTGATGCAGTTACAGAGAGCAAAGTTAATCCTGATACTACTAATATAGATAATAATGTTGTTTTCATTTTATTACTTTTTTAGTTAATAAATTAATCATATCTACCCTTTAGACAGATATAATTATGAAAACATTCGCTGAAATGCGTTTTTTTTATAAAAAGATTAAATTTCTTCTGTTTTGAACTTGTTTTAACCTTTTAATGCCTCTGCACCACCAGTAATTTCAACAATTTGATTAGTAATAGAAGCTTGTCTAGCTTTATTGTATCCAAGTTGTAGATCTTTGATGAGTTCCTCTGCATTATCTGTAGCTTTATGCATAGATGTCATTCGTGCACCATGTTCAGAGGCTTGAGATTCTAAAAGTATTCGGAATAATGAGACTTTTAGCATTTTTGGTATCATTTCATTGATGATAGTCTTTACATCAGGTTCATAGATATACTCTGTGAAGTCGTTATCATCATATTCTTCTACAGAAAATGGTAAGAACTGCTGAACCTTTATTTCTTGAACTGCAGCATTTCTAAACTCGTTATATATGATAATGATATTATTGTATTTACCACTATTATAATCTTGCATTAGCTTTTCTGCATATTCAGTAGCATTTTTATAAGTAATGTTCTCTACTAAATCGTGATTGCCATCGTCTATTTTTATTCCACGGCTTTTAAACTGTTTTTCAATTTGTCTACCTAAAATGTGAAAATATAGATTCCCATTTTTATAGTCTTCCTTATACTCATTTGCTAAAAGAAGTTGTACTTCTCTTACAACATTTGAATTAAAAGCTCCGCAAAGTCCACGATTAGAGGCGATAGCAACAATTAGTGTTTTGCTTTTATCCTCTTCCTCTTCTTTTGTTAGAGTTTTCGTAAAAGCAATTTCCCTATCAGTTGAAGATTTGGCCAAACGAGATATCAACTCAGACATATTGTCGCTATAAGGTCTAATGTTAGAAACCTCTTCCTGAGCTTTTTTGAGTTTAGCTGCAGAAACCATTTTCATAGCACTAGTTACCTGTTTAGTTGTTGCAACAGAGTTTATTCGTGTTCGTATATCTCGTAAGTTAGCCATTCCTTCTAAATATTATTATTTTGTAATGTATTTATCAGCAATACTTTTAACAATCTCTTCTAATTGTTTGTCAATTTCATCACTATATTTACCGTTTGCTAGGTCAGTTAATAAGTCTCTGTGTCTTAGATCTAAAAATTCTAAGTACTCTTTTTCAAATTCTTTTACTTTATCAATAGGTACATCTCTTAATAAACCTTTTGAACCGCTGTATAAAATCGCAACTTGATGACCTACGCTCATAGGACTATATTGTGGTTGAATTAATATTTCAACGTTTTTACGTCCTTTATCTAGTACATTCATTGTAGCTGCATCAAGGTCTGAACCAAATTTAGAGAAAGCTTCTAGCTCTCTATATTGTGCTTGGTCTAGTTTTAGAGTACCTGCAACTTTTTTCATAGAGTTTATTTGTGCACTACCTCCAACACGTGATACAGAAATACCAACGTTAATAGCTGGTCTAACACCCGAGTTAAATAAATTTTCTTCTAAGAAAATTTGACCATCCGTAATTGAAATTACGTTTGTTGGAATATATGCAGAAACGTCACCTGCTTGAGTTTCGATGATTGGTAAAGCTGTAAGTGAACCACCACCTTTAACCAATGGTCTTATGGATTCTGGTATATCATTCATCTGTTCTGCAATTTTTTGTGAATTGATAATTTTACCAGCTCTCTCTAACAGTCGTGAATGCAAGTAGAATACATCACCTGGGAATGCCTCTCTACCTGGAGGTCTTCTCAGTAGAAGTGAAACTTCTCGATAAGATACAGCCTGCTTTGACAAGTCATCATAGATAATTAAAGCGTGACGACCAGTATCTCTAAAGAATTCACCAATTGCTGTTCCCGCAAATGGAGCATAAAACTGTGTAGCCGCAGGGTCTGATGCCGATGCAGCAACAACAACAGTATAATCCATTGCACCGTGCTGTTCAAGTGTACGAACAAGCTGAGCAACTGTACTGTTTTTTTGACCAATTGCTACATATACACAATATACAGGCTCGCCACTATCATAAAAAGATTTCTGATTAATGATAGTATCAATTGCAATTGTTGTTTTACCTGTTTGTCGGTCACCAATAATCAACTCTCTCTGTCCACGACCAATCGGAATCATAGAGTCAATAGCTTTAATTCCAGTTTGAAGTGGTTGGTTAACTGGCTGACGGAAAATAACCTCAGGAGCTTTACGCTCTAGTGGCATTTCATAATGAGGACCTTCAATGCTTCCTTTACCATCAATGGGTTCGCCCAAAGTGTTGATAACACGGCCAAGCATATTTTCGCTAACATTAATAGAGGCAATTCTATTAGTGCGTCGAACAGTGTCCCCTTCTTTTACAAGACTTGAGGCACCAAATAAAACGACTCCAACATTATCTTGCTCAATATTTAATACAACTCCCATACAATTTTCAAATTCCACTAATTCATTGGAAGTAACATTTGTTAGCCCATATACACGGGCGATTCCATCACTAACCTGAAGGACTGTACCAATCTCTTCAAGATTTGTGTTAGATTCGAGTTGTTCGATCTGTTTTCTTAATAAGTCTGAGACTTCTGAAGGTCTTATTTGTTCCATTGTCCAATTTCTAATTAACCAATAATGTTTTTTTGAGTTTACTCAGTGAACCCGATATGCTATTATCAACCTGTTTGCCATCAACTGCTAAAATAGAGCCTCCAATGATATCTTTATCTGTAACGAAGCTTATATCTAATTTAGAATCCAATTGCTTTTCAAGATTTTGTGTTATCTGTTTCTTCTCTTTATCAGAGAGAGAAATTGCAGTTGTAAGAGAAACATTTTTAATCCCAGAATTCTCTTTATAGATATCTATAAAGTTCATAAGCATACTTTCTAATAGTTTGCCTCTGTTATTTTCAATTACAACTTTTATAAATTGAAGAGTTTTACTATCTATTACAGATGCGAAAACTTTTTCAATCGCACCAATCTTCTTTGAAACAGGTATTATAGCATTGTCTAATAGTTGATTTAAAGCATTATCCTCTTTTATGATTGATAATAAAATCTCACAATCAGCATAGATTTTGTCCATCAATTTTGAATCATCAAGTCCTATTTGAAATAGTGCTTTAGCATATCTCATTGATATAATACTTCTATTCATTATAAATCAACTATTTATCTAATTTAATTAAAATTTATTCCATCCAGATTTTGATTAACAAGAGCTTTTTGTTTCTCTTCATCTTTCATCTGTTCTTTTAGAATCTTCTCTGCAATTTCGATAGATAACAATCCTACTTGTTTTCTTAAATCGATAATTGCCGATTCTCTCTCACGCTCAATTTGTTTGCGTGCTTGCTCAATAATTTTAGCTCCTTCTGCTTGCGCAACATCTTTTGCTTCAGCAACAATTTGAGCTTTAATCTCTTGAGCTTCTTTTATTAATTTATCTTTTTCGGCTTTTGTTGACTCTAACATTTCTAGTCGCGTCTCTTCCATCTTTTGCAATTCTTCCTTTGCACGTTCTGCATCATTTAATGCACCTTGAATATGCTCGTCACGTGCTTTTAATGCACCCAACATTGGCTTCCAAGCAAATTTTGTTAGGATAAAAAGTAGCGTAAGAAATGATAGAGCTGTCCAAAAGACCAACCCAGGATCGGGTAATAATATTCCCATAATAATCCTTTTCTAAATTCTTATGAATGTTTTTCTTATCCCTGTACCCAAGCAACAACAATAGCAAAAAGAGTTGCACCCTCGATTAATGCTGCAGCAACAATCATTGCAGTTTGAATAGTACCACTAATTTCTGGCTGACGTGACATAGCCTCCATAGCTGCTTGACCAATTTTTCCGATACCAAAGGCTGCTCCAAGGATAATAATTCCTAAACCGATTACTGTTAAACTGATTCCTTCCATTTTTCTATTTTTAATTTTTAAATTAATGTTCTGATTTTACTGCCATACCTATAAATAAGGCAGTTAATAATGTAAATATATATGCTTGTAGCGTTGCAACTAATAACTCTAATGTAAACATTATCAATGATAACAAAATAGTTAATGGCGACGCATATATAGTTTCTAAAACAAATATTATTGATGCTAAACTAAGTATAATAATATGACCAGCTGTGATATTTGCAAAAAGACGAAGCATTAATGCAAATGGTTTTGTGAACATCCCAATTATTTCAATGGGTACTAAAAATATCTTTACATAAATTGGTGCTCCAGGTGCTGTTAATATCTCTTTCCAATAAGCCTTTGATCCAAATATGTTAGTTGCTAAAAATGCAAAAATTGCTAAAGTAAATGTATAAGCAATATTTCCTGATAAGTTAGCACCACCTGGAAAAAAAGGTATAACTCCTAAGAGGTTACTTATCCATATAAATAGGAATAGAGTTAATAAAAATGGTGCAAAAAAATCTGCTTTTCCTTTCTCTATGTTTGTATTAATAATTTCATCTCTTACAAAAATAACAACTGGTTCTAAAATACGTTGTGTTCCTTTTGGCGCAGAGTGTGTATTACTTTGTTTGTAAATTCTTCCTGCAGATATAGCTAAAAGTAGAATTGTAATAACAGCTAAAAACATTGTGGCAACATTCTTAGTTATAGATATATCAAAAGGTTTTGTGTTTGCAATTTCATTATCTTCGTTATAAGATAGGCAGCCAAATTCATCTGTAACATAAATTTTTTCATCATTAAGTAAAAAATGACTACCGCGTGATTCTACAACTTCGTTGTCATATATTTTAGAAGAGCTAAAAATGTGCAAACCACCATCATGCCATAGAATAATTGGAAGAGGTATAGTTAATTTAATATCCTCTTTATCCTTTCTCGGAATATTTACAATATGGAATTCATGCGAGTCTCCAATATGACTCATTATCATCTCTGTGATATCAAAAGAGTTGTCGTCACCACCATCATTCTGTTCTTCTGCAGCATAAACCGAAGGACTAAATATTAATAAAAGTGTTATTATAATCGTTAAAAGTACTCGCATTTATATTATTTGTGAATATATACTTAAATCAAAAAATTAAACATTTGTTGAAAACAACCATTTTATTTTCCATTTAGTGTCTAAAATTAGAAAAAATAAATAACTAACCAAGCTAATTATTGTTAAAAATTTATGGTCTTTTATTGTTGGATCTAGAGTTATAAATAACAATAATAACAATAGTATTTGTCCTACAAGTAGCGTGCCAGCATAAATCCAGCCAACTTGTTTGACATCTTTCTTTTTTAAGAAATAAAATAAAATAGTTGTGGACAAAAATATGACAAAAAGTAATACGGAATATATAGTCCAATGTTTCATTATGTCTATATTAGATGTGTTGAGCACAAAATATCCAACAAAAAACAGTAATAGACTTAAAATAAACTCTTTGATTACTATTTTTTTTGCCATTTCAAATTAAGTTTAAAGGTTAAAACTATTTTTTCTGCTCTTTTGATTGTGTTGGTTCTTTAGTAGTACTTGTTCCCATTGAGCATGAGCCAGTGAACATTGCACCTGGTTCAATAGACAATTTACCTGCAACAATTTCCCCATTAAATTTTGAATTAGCCTTTAAACAAAGTAGTTCTGTTGCAGATACTTTTCCAGTTAATAATCCTGAGATTTCAGCATTAGTACAATATATTTCACCTTTAACATTACCGTTTGCACCAATTACAACCTTACCTTTAGAATTAATATTTCCTTCAATTTGTCCATCAATTCTTATATCACCATTGGTATTTATATCACCAGTAATTTTGGTGCCAGGACCAATCATGTTAGGTAATTTGCTTTCTAGTTCCTGATTTTTCATTTTTTTCATTATAAAATAGTTTTGAAAAACAAATTTAATCAAAAAGAGATATAAAGCATATAATCTTATGCTTTTTTATACCAAAACAATAAAGATAGACTTTTAAACGTTAATTTACATATTAGTTAATAAAAAAATATATGCTATAATCGTGTTTGTTAACAATTAAATTGTCTCAAGTATCATTAGTTTACTTAAAATATCAATATATTTGCAAATAATTTATAAATTAGATATTTTTACAACAGAATAGATTTACTATAAGCAAATAATACTATGAATAATTTGGAAGGTAATGTTTTAGTTCCATATGATTTTTCTCATGTTGCAAAAAATGCTGTTGCTCATTCATTAATAATTTCTACACATTTAAATGTAGGAATTACTTTATTGCATATTATTGATAAAGTAAAACAGCAAGATGAATTTGAGGCTAAATTAGAAGAAGATGCAAAAGAGTTGTCTAAGCTTCATGGAAAAGAGATATCATATATTGTACGACAAGGTTCAATTTTTAGAACTATTAAACGAGTAGCTACGGAGATGTCTTCTGCCTTGATAGTTATGGGTACTCATGGATTAAAGGGTATACAGAAACTAACCGGTAGTAGAGCATTAAAAGTTATAGCCGGCTCAAGAATTCCATTCCTAGTAGTTCAGGATGCTCCAAAAGAGGGTCTTGAATATAATAAGCTTGTTTTTCCTGTTGATTTCAAAAGAGAGAATAAGGAAAAGCTGAAGTGGGTAGATTTTATGTTTGAATATTTTAAATCTAAAATATTTTTAATAACAAATACTTCTAAAGGTATAATTGAAAAGAGAACTCAAGCAAATCTTTCATTTTCAACTACTTTTCTAGAGCAGAGAGGAATTGACTATGAATTGATTACTTTAGATACAAAAAAAGATTTTAGTCAAGGAACAATTGATTTTACTAAAGAGAGAGATGCTGATTTAATTATTATTATGACAACACGAGATCTCTCATTCCAAAACTATATTGTTGGTCCACAAGAACAATACATGATAGCTAATGAAGAGAAAATCCCTGTATTAGTGATTAATCCACGAACAGATTTAGTAAGATATGGATATAGTAATCTATAAAAAAATAATAAAAAACCTTCTTCGTTAACGAAGAAGGTTTTTTATTTGCTTATTGTTACTGTTTTTGTCTATTTTTACATATTATAAATATAATATACTGAGTAAATGAAAATTTTATTTGCATCACACAATAATCATAAGTTAAAAGAGTTGCAAAGTATAATGCCTTCACCCTTTGTTGTTTCTAATCTTAATGAATTAGAGGATTTTGAAGAGATAGAGGAGAGTGGTACAACTTTAGAAGAGAATGCACTTTTAAAAGCACGGATAGTCTATAATAAATATAACTGTAATGTTGTAGCTGATGATACTGGACTAGAAATAGACGCTTTAGATGGTGCTCCAGGTGTTTATTCTGCAAGATTTGCAGGTGAAGAAAATGACTCCTTAAAAAACATGGAAAAAGTGCTAGATTTGTTGAAAAGTAAAAGTAATCGAAAAGCTCAATTTAAGACTGTTATGGCTTTAATTATTGATGGCAAAGAACATATTTTTGAGGGGGTAGTTAAAGGGCAAATTTCAGAAAAGATGTATGGTGACAATGGCTTTGGGTATGACCCGATTTTTCTTCCAGAGGGGTATTCACATACATTTGCAGAAATGTCATTGGAGATGAAAAATAAAATAAGCCACAGAGCAATTGCATTAAACAAATTAGTAGAGTTCTTAAAAAAATAGATGAATGAGAAAAATAGTAAATTTATTTGTAGGGTTATTCCTCCTATTTAATATATCCCAGTCATACGCTTCGCAATGGAGTTCTCACTTTTCATATACTGATTGCTTTCAATTAACAGAAACAAGTGATTACTGGGTTGGAGCAACAAGTACTGGTTTGATAATGGTTGCGAAAGAGGATAATTCTATTTCAACTTATACAAAGGTAAATGGATTATCTGACTTTGGAATAACCTCAGTTAGAGGTGTTGGTAATTATCTTTTTGTTGGATATAACAATGGCAATATAGATGTTATTGAAAATAATAAGGTGCATAATATAAATGATTTGAAACTCGTGCAAGGAATTGTAAGTAAAAAGATTAATAGCTTTCACTTAAAGGATTATATTCTATATTGTGCTACTGATTTTGGAATTTTAAAGATAGATTTATTAAAAAAAGAGATAAAAGACACTTATTACATAGGTGAAAATGCGAGCTACTTGATTGTTAATAAATTAACTGATGATGACGAGTATCTATATGCAGCCACAGAAAATGGTCTTTTTAGATCGCTTATAGATGCTCCAGATATTCATATTTACACTGCTTGGGAGCAAATTTCATCTGATAATGACAATTACATCAATGTAGATGTTTTTGAATCGGGAATTTTTGCTGTAAAAGAGTCTGTGGTCTCAGGAAAGATAGAAAAAGGTGTAGAAAAGTATTATGATGGTAGTCCCGTGTCACTTTCTTTACCATCTAATAATTTTATATCTGCTGATGTTTTTGATGATTTATTATATCTGGTTTTTAAAAATAGTATAGAAATATATGATGCAAATATTAATGAAATAAAAACCATAGATAATAGTAAACTTTCTGAACAAAATATCTCTTCAGACTTCGTGGCCGTAAGAAAAAGCAATAATAAATATATAATTGCAGATAATAGCAATGGACTTTTGATTTATGATAATAATTGGTCTAAGTTTTTGCCTATGGGGCCAATATCTAATGCAGTTTGGAATATAACTTTTGTTGATGATAAGCTATGGGTTTTACCAGGCGGAATAACAACTGCTTGGAATAATGAGAATATAGCTGCATCAGCATCTGTGCTAACATCAAAAGGCTGGGAGCATTTGTTGAGAGTGAGCCATTTTGGTGGTGGTGCATCACGGGATTTTGTTGGAATAGCTCATAATAATAAATTTCCAGAATATCTTTTTATTAATTCCTATGGAAGTGGAGTATTTCAAATGGATGTTGATGGGCATGACATAAGCATGAAAAATCATTTTTTAACCACTGAGGGAGGTTTAGAAAATATTTTTGATAATGATAGCCATTTTGTAAGAGTAGCAACATCTTGTATTGATGATAATGGAGTTTTATGGATGACTAATTCATCAGTTGATAAAATGCTCGTTGCTTATGATATTAAGCAAAATAAATGGTATAGCTTTAGTTATGGAGCAGTTAGTGGACTCGCACGAACAAATAATATACTTGCATTAAGTAATGGTGATATATGGTTTGTTTCAAATCTATCACCATCACAGGGTCTTTTTGCTTTGAGAACCAATAATGATTTGGTTAACACAGATAATCATATTTATAAAAGTTTTATGAACCCCTCGTTAGATGATGATAAGAGAAATAAAGGTCAGATACTTATAGTTGATAGTGATGGTGAAGAGGTTACAAAAATTGTAAACTCTCTTGTTGAGGACAAAAATGGACACTTATGGTTAGGCACAGATAGAGGAATTTTAATAAATTATCAGCCACAGCAAGTATTTAACCAAGAAACGCCAATATTTTCTAGAATAAAAGTACCTCGAAATGATGGTACCGATTACGCAGATTATCTATTCGAAAATGATGTAATTAATATTATTGCTGTTGATGCTGCAAATAGAAAATGGGTTGGTACACAGGAGATAGGTGCAATTTTGGTTTCTTCTGATGGACAAAAAATTATTGAAGAATTTAATGTAAATAATAGTCCTTTACCATCTAACTTTGTTAAAACAATTACAATAGATAATAAGACAGGAGAAGTTTATTTTGGAACAGACAATGGCATTGTATCATATAGAGGAGTTGCAATTGAAGGTCAAGACACTCTTGAAAATGTTATTGCATATCCCAATCCTGTAAGACCAGGTTATGAAGGAGATGTTACTATAAAAGGGTTGATGGATAATAGTAGTGTAAAAATAACAGATGTAGCTGGCAATTTAGTTTATGAAACAGTGGCAAATAGTGGGCAAGTATTTTGGAATAGAAAAAACTTATATGGTAATGATGTTAAAACAGGAATCTATTTAATTTTTGTAGCATCTGAAGATGGCGAATCTTCTTGCGTTACAAAAATTGCAATTATCAAATAAGTATAATATATTAATCTGAAAATCAAAGTAAAATGATAAAAAGAATTTTCTATATTTTGACTGTGGTTTTCTTAGCAGGAGTGATTGCTATAGCCTTTTATTTTATAAATAATCAACAGATATTTGATAATAAAAAAGATATATATTCATTGCCTAATGATGCCATTGCTATAATTCAAATAAACAATATTGGAAATTTAGCAACGCTTCTGGATAATAAAATTGATTATAATTCAGATTTGATGCTGTTTGATAGTTATAAAAACTTGAAAGCAAATATAAATTTATTTGGTTTCATTATGTCTGCCGAAAGAGATAAAAAACTTCAAATAGATAAAGAGGCAGTTTTGTCATTGCATGCTGAAACTTCTGATAAAAATGAGTGGTTATTAAGTGTTGCAATTGAAAATAATCAAGAGCAAAAAGAGTATAGACGTTTTTTTAAAAAATATAGAGTTCAAGATTCAATTAATACTTCTGCAGATGTATATTGCTTAAAATTTGATTCAATTAGTAATCTAAATTACTATGGGATTTTAAAAAATGGTTTATTAACTCTGTCACCCTCAGAAAAATTAATAAAAAAAGTAGAAGGAAAAAAGTTTGATAGTTTACTTGAAAATAAAAATTTTATAAAAATAAAAAATACTACTCTTAATAATCAAGAGGCTTCAATCTACTTGAATTATGATTTTTTAATTGACTATTTACCTAATATTATTGATTCAAAAGATTTACCGAAGCTTTTTTCATGGGCTGGTTTTGATTTGAATATTCGCAAGAATGAGTTTTTTCTTAACGGATTTACATCTTTTGATTCAGAAAAAACTATTGCTTCACTTTTTCAAGGAGTTTCGTCAAGAGAGTCAACTATGACAAAGTCTCTTCCGTTATCGACAAAGTTTTTTATAAATTATTGTTTTGAAGAGACAGATAAATTTAAAAATAATTTAGAAAAATATCTTACAGATAGATTTGATGAGAGTCAAACAGGCAGAAATCAAGGGTTTGATAGAAGACATAAGAATAGTTTTTTAGAGTTATTCTTCTCTTTTGTTAAAAATGAAATGACTCTTGCTTATGTTAAAGGTGAAAATAATGAATATCTGCCATTCTTTGTAGTTGAAACTACAGGTCAATCATTGACACTGAAAGAACTCAAAAAGTGGATGTCAGATAATAGTAGAACTGAAAATCCTGCAGGATTGATAACTATGGATAAGGAGACCAAATATCCATATTACGAAATGCCAGAAGCTACTGTAATGCGAGATTATTTTAATTTTATTTTGCCCGAAGTGCCATCAAAGTACTTTGCATTTTATGAAAATCATATTGCATTTGCTGATGATACAAAAGCTCTGTATGAGTTTTTATATTCAAATATGCTAAAAAAGAATCTTAATTCACATCCATATTTTAATGGGTTTGTTGAAAACTTCTCTTTTAAAGAAAATTTCTTTTGTTATTCTGAGGTTGAGCATATTTATCCAGTTTTAGAGAAAAATCTAAATAAGGAAAAGGTTGAATTATCAACGCAACAGAAAGAGGCATTAGCAAATTTTTATGGTATTGGTATTCAGCTGTCAACTGCTGCAGACCTTTTATATACTACAATATATGCTAATCATACACCAAACCGTGACAAACAGCCTCAAACTATTTGGCAAAGTAGGTTAGATTCTATAATTGTTGGAAAACCATCTATTGTAACAAATCATATAACAGGTGAAAATGAAGTGTTAATCCAAGATGGGAAAAGCAATCTATATCTTATAAATAGTGTAGGACGGATATTATGGAAAAGACCATTGGATGGAGAGATATTAAGTGATATTTATCAAATAGATTTTTATAAAAATAACAAGTTGCAATACTTATTTAACACAAAAAACAGACTCTATTTGTTAGATAGAAATGGGAATCATGTTGAAAAATATCCTATCACTTTGCCAGAAAATGCTACAAATGGGCTCTCTGTTTACGATTATGATAAAAATAAAGATTATAGAATTTTTGTTGCACTATCTGATAAAAAAATATATTTATATGATAAATATGGAAATAGAAATGTTGGGTGGACATTCCCAAAAACAGAGGGTTACGTTAACAGTCCTGTTCAACATTTTGTGACGCAAGGTAGGGACTATATAGTTTGTGCAGATAATAATAGAACTTATATTTTAAATAGAAAAGGTGAAAATAGAGTAATTCCCGAAAAACAATTTAATAAATTGAATAACTCAGTTTTTTATCTAGAAAATAAACATGCTGAAAATCCAGCACTTATAACATCAAATAAAGATGGAAATATTGTGAAGATTGCTCTCCCATCAGGAAAAACTACTATAAATAAAGATTTAAAAATAGAGAAATCAGCATCAATAAAAAATATGGTTTTTCAAGAATATAGCAATGGGAATAAGATATATGTTTTTGTAACAGATAAAGATTTATATATTTATGATGAAAAATTACAATTAAAAAGTAGAAAATCATTTAAAAATAATATTTTACCAAATATAGATATATATGAGTTTGCTGCCTCTGATTTCAAACTAGGAGTTGTTGAACAAAAGAGTGGATTGATTCATCTAATAAATGTAGATGGAAGTGATTATAAGGGGTTCCCACTAAAAGGAGTAAGTCGTTTCAGTATAGGATTTCTTAAATCATCATATAGATTTAATCTTATTACAGGTGGCGAACAATATTATTTATATAATTATTTGATTGAATAGATTTATTAAAATAGAATAAAATGAAAAAGTTGCGAATAGGAGTTTTAGGAGTTTCAAATCACTTTTTAAAAAGGATAATTTTACCCCTTTCAAGAGTTGATAATTGTAAAATAATGGCAATTTCATCTCGTGATAAATCTAAATCTAAGAAATTTGCAGAAGATTTTGCAATACCTTATGGAGACTTAACTTATGAAGAATTAATTAATCATAATGAAGTTGACGCAATATATATACCTCTTCCTAATCACATGCATTTGGAGTGGATTAAAAAATCTTTAGAAGCAGGTAAACCTGTTCTTTGTGAAAAACCTTTGACAATGAATGCAAAAGAGGCGGAGGAGGTAGTAGCTCTTTCAGAAAAGCATAACACTCCTGTTATGGAGGCTTTTATGTATAGATTTCACCCTCTTTGGAAGCACATAAAGGATATAGTTCGTACAAATCAAATTGGAAATATAACACATATAAATACAGTCTTTAGCTATAATAATCCGTCGCCTACTAATATTAGAAATATAAAAGAGTATGGTGGTGGAGCGTTGATGGATATTGGTTGTTATGCCATATCAGTGCCTCGATTTATTTATGATGCAGAACCAAAAAGTGTAATCTCAACAATTGAACGTCATCCAGATTTTGGAACAGACATGAATACCATTGCACTAATGGACTTTGGTGGTGCAACTGCCAATTTCTTCGTGTCAACAGTTTCTGAGCCAATGCAAAAAGTTGATATTATAGGAAGTGCTGGAACCATAACTGTACCAGTGCCTTTTAACACCTATGTTGATAAGCCATCATCAATTATTGTATCAACTCCACAAGGTACACGAGAAGTTACATTCGCTATTGCTGATTCTTATGGATTAATGTTTGAAGCATTTGCAGATGCCATACTTAACAATAATCCTGTTCCAACACCTTTAGAAGATGCTGTTGCAAATATGAAAGTTATTGATGCTGTTGTTAAGTCTGCAGAAACAAAGGAGTGGGCTGAGGTTAGGTGATTTTATAAATTAAATTTCATGTAACATAGAAAATAAAGAGATATTCACTGCGTTAAAATTTATTAAAAAATTGCTAAGTTTTGGCAATTTGTTTACTTTCGTTAACTGCGTTTTGAGAATGATTTAAAATAATATCAACTTTTTTAACAATTAAAAGAAACCTTATCCTACCCGAAATACTTGAATATCCAAAATAGGATAAAATTATATTTATTAATAACTAAAAACTTAATCATTATGAATGCAAAAAGTTTATTAAAAGTATTTTTTTTATCCTTAGTGATAATGGTAACATCTTGTAATAAAGAAGAACCAGTTTCATTAGAAGATGTATATTTAACAGATGATGTTGAATTAATGAATGGAGCTTTAAATTTTGTATCACCAGATGCATTTTTTAACTATAAGTGAAAAATTAGGAAGTATGTCTGATGAAGATAGAGATGTATGGGAAGATAAATTGGGTTTTATATCATTAAGAACAGAGTTGAATAATCTTTATGAGGAATTAGAAGAAATAGAAGATGCACAAGTTGAAAATAATCTTCTTTTATTAAATAGTGATATTTTAAAAATAGAAGAGGGTAATATAATACCAGTTATTGAATCAGCCGCCTATGCAAGTATTGTAAATCGTTTGGGTGTATTTTATGTAGATGGAATAATTCATAAAGTCGATGGAGGAAGAATCGCAAGTTCAGAAGATGGAAGTTACGCTACAGTTTCTGCAGCATTATCATCGTCATCATTGAAAGCTAATCAATTAGGAGTTCAAGTTGTTGATTATATTATTCCTAATGATAATTCATCATTAAAAAGCTCTAATTGTGGTACTTCGAAAACAGCTTGGTATAACTCAAGCGATCGTAAATGTGATTATATAGTAAAAGCTATAAAATATTACTGTAAAGGCTGTTGTGGTAATTATTATTATCAAGTCAAAGTTGAGAATAATGTTACCAACTATAAAAAAACTATTTTAAAGAGATGGAAAAAATACAATACAATAACAAAAATTGAAAATGTAGCTTTTACTATCTCTGTACCTATAGTAACAGGCTATAATGGAAAAAATTCACTATTTTATTATTCTGACAGAACTTATAATTTTGCGAGTCAAACTTCAAAAGAAGTAGCTACATATACACTTTGGGCGCTTGTAGGAGATAAAGTTGAAAATAGCGATATAAATACTCCTGTTTTTAACAGAGTAAAAGGTAAAGCTACCAATAGAGGCTTAGGATATAATAAGTATGCAGAAATTAACTGTGGCGCTTGGTAAGATATTAAAAAGTTTAGAGGAGATTATGCTTCTCTAAACTTTTTAAATTATAAGATTAATCTTAGCTTAATTATCTATATGAATAAACGTTTTTTTCTAATTTTATTAGGAAGTTTTTTTATCTTATTTGAATTTTTTGCTCAAAATATTGTTCTTAGTGGATATTTATATGATAAAAATAGTGGTGAACCTCTATTATTTGCAACTTGTGTTGATACGCTCTCTCATAAAGGAACTACAACCAGTCATTTGGGCTATTTTAACATGAGGTTGCCTAAAGGTGATGTAGCTATTGCCACCTCATTTATGGGATATGAAAGTATTGTTTCATCATTTACTCTTCATAGAGATACTTCAATAGTTATTTATCTATCTCCTAAGTTTAATGAATTAAAAGAGGTGATTGTAAGTAGTGCCGTTCCTATGCACCAACAAGTACTTATGGGAAAAAACACTATGACAATTGAGCAAATTAAATCTATTCCTTCTTTTGTAGGTATTTCCGACCTGATGAAAGCAATTACTATGTTGCCAGGTGTAACTTCGGGGAAAGAGGGTTATTCTAATATCTACGTAAGAGGTGGAGATCGAGGTCAAAACTTAATCTTGATGGATGGTATTAAATTATATAATACCAATCACGTAGGTGGTTTCCTTTCGCTTTTTAATCCAGAAATAATTAAGCAAGTGGATCTCTATAAAGGCGGTTTCCCTTCACGCTATGGCGGAAGAGCTTCTTCGGTAATTGATATTTACACCAAAGAGGGCAATAGGCAGGAACTAAAAGGTAGTTTTAATATTGGATTGCTCAATTCGGGCTTTCTTATTGAAGCCCCACTATCAGAAAAGGTGAACTATTGGATTGCTGCACGTACATCTTATTACGACCTCTTTACACTTTCCTCGCAGAGAGAGTATAAAGCTACAGGTAGAGGTGCTTTTATGCGATATACGATTTTTGATCTTAATGGTAAAATCAATTGGAGAATATCTAATAAAAATAGGTTATCATTATCGTTTTACTCTGGTGAGGATATACAGAAAAATGTAGAAGCAGTAGAGGCGTCTGAGCAAAAAATAGATGAAATCAATAATCTTAAGATTCAAAATCATGGAGTTTCCCTAACACATTATGCAGTAATAAAGTCCAATTTTTTATGGAAAAACAATATAGCTTATTCTTATTATGGCAACCTATTTTCATCTGAAGAGGAACGTTATGAATATGGTTCTTTGATAAAAACAAAAAATAGCACTTCTTCCCAAATTAAGGATCTATCTTTTCAAAGCAGAGTAGAATATTTTCCTAACGAAGTTCACGCAATTAAAAGTGGGGTAGAAGTAAGCTACTATCAGTTTAATCCTGGTATTCAGAGTGCTTATTTTGACCATGAAAATAGCAAGGTGGTAAATGACACCATTATTGGTCTTTCAAATCATTACAATTCTGTAGAAAGTAGTTTTTATCTTGAAGACGAACTTTCTATAGGAAATTATACTAAATTAAATTTAGGATTGAGGGGTACAAGTTACTTTGGAGGCGATACTACTTTTTTACGACTAGAACCTAGAATATCCTTTCGAGTTTTACTCTCCGACCGATATTCGTTCAAGGCTAATTATACCATTATGAATCAATATAATCATGTAATGGTTAATAATTATTTAGGTTTTGAAAAAGAAATTTGGGTGGCTGCTACTAAGAAAATGGTGCCTCAAAGAGCTGAACAATTCTCTGGAGGAATTTTTTATAGCAATACAAGTGCAAAAATGGATATTGCTATTGAAGGATTTTATAAAGATATGTCTCATTTGCTTGAATATAAAGGTCCCACAAGTGAATTAGATATTTTGGAAGATTTGGAGAATCTTATAACTACCAATGGAAAAGGTGTAGCATATGGGGCGGAGTTTCTGTTAAAAAAAGAGTTTGGTCAATTAACAACAAATTTGAACTACACCTTATCGTGGAATTTTAGGCAATTTGAACAATTAAATAATGGAGCTTGGTATCCATTTATTTATGATAAAAGACATGATCTTTCGGTTCTTGCTTTATGGAAGTTGTCTGATAGATATAGTATAAGTAATCATTTCTCCCTAGCTTCGGGTGCACCTGTAACTTTACCTTTGGGCTACTCAAAAGATGATGCGATTGCTTATGGATATTTTATTTATGGAGAAATTCATAATAGACGACTGCCACTTTATCACCGTTTAGATGTTGCAATTTCACGAAAAGAAAAAACAAACAGAGGAAATTTAAGGGAGGTTTCATTAAATGTTTTTAATATTTATGCTCGACAAAATCCTGTCTATGTCTATTATAATT
>CAZHHH010000019.1:3225-29085 GCA_964532085.1 uncultured Marinilabiliaceae bacterium | reverse complement strand
TTTAAAAATGTATTGATTAAAAAAAGCAAAGAAAATGTTATTTTTGTAGTAGTTAAAATAGTATGATAATTATACATTTGTCTTTAATTAGTATTATAAAGAACTCAGCTACAAATAAAAATCTATTATTAAATTTAATCTTATGAAAAAAAATATTTTTATAACATTAGTTATATTTATTGGTTCACTGCAATTATTTGCATCAAATAAAAATTACACTCTGCACTCTCCAGATGAAAGTTTAAAACTTGAAATAAATGTTGACGGGGCAGTAAGTTGGAAATTGTTCAAGAGCGGTGAAGAGGTGGTTAGCTCACCAACTATCTCTATGGAACTGCAAAAAGAGGGAGTTTTGGGGAAATCACCTGTTGTTCAAAAGAGTAAAACAACATCAAATAACTCTATAGTTAAAACTAATCTATACAAGAAGAGTGAAGTAAAAGATGAGTATAATCAGCTACTTTTAACAATGCGAGGTGGATATTCCATTGCTTTTAGACTCTATGACTCTGGAATGGCTTATAGATTTGAAACTTCATTTAAGAGAGATGTTGTTGTCGTTGATGAAACATCAAATTTTATCTTTGAAAATGCTAAACAGGCTTATGTGCCATATATTCGCGAAAGCATTTATAGATACCAAGCTTCTTATGAGAGTCCTTATGACGTGAAGCCTTTTAGCGATATTTATGCTGATTCATTAATTATTTTACCATTTTTGGTAGAGAATAAATCAGGAGTAAAAGCGGTTATTACAGAAGCAGATTTAGAGGATTATCCAGGTCTTTATTTAACAATTAATGAAAAACGTGATGGATTTGATGGTGAAAATGCCAAATATCCATTAAAAGAGGAGCAAGGCGGACATAATAATTTACAATCAATCGTTACAGAATATGCAGATTATATTGCAAAAACGAAAGGAAAAAGAACATATCCTTGGCGTGTAGTAGCGGTTAGTAGTAATGATTATGAGTTGCTTGACAATGATTTAGTTTATCTACTTGCAGAGCCATCAAGAATAAAAGATACATCGTGGATTAAGCCCGGAAAAGTAGCTTGGGATTGGTGGAACGATTGGAATATTTCAGGTGTAGACTTTGAAGCTGGAATAAACACAGAAACCTACAAATTCTATATCGATTTTGCATCAGAATATGGCATTGAGTATGTAATATTAGACGAGGGATGGTCAGAAAGTACAGACCTTTTAAAGATTAAGCCAGAGATTGACTTACAGGCTATAATTTACCACGGAAAGAGCAAAAATGTAGATATTGTACTTTGGGCAGGATGGCTTCCACTTCGTGATAATATGGATGAGGTATATGAGAAATACGCATCAATGGGTGTAAAGGGATATAAGATTGACTTTATGAATCGTGATGATCAAGATGTTGTAAATTTCTTCTATGAATCAGCTGCAAAAGCTGCAAAATATAAGCAATTTGTAGATTACCACGGCTCATATAAACCAACAGGACTGCACAGAACCTATCCAAACGTTATGACTTATGAGGGAGTTTTTGGGTTAGAGCAAGTGAAATGGACAGAGTATGAAGATTTACCTTTATATGACGTTACAGCACCATATATCAGAATGTTAGCAGGACCAATAGATTATACGCCTGGAGCAATGGTTAATGCTAATAAATTTAACTGGCGCGCAATACATAGCAACCCTATGAGTCAAGGGACAAGATGTCATCAGCTGGCAATGTATATCCTTTATGAATCGCCATTTTCTATGTTGGCAGACAAACCAACGAATTATATGCGTGAGCAAGAGTCAACAGAGTTTATTGCATCAATTCCAACTGTATTTGATGAAACAAAAGCTCTTGACGGAAAACTTGGCGAATATCTATTAATGGCACGCAGAAAAGGTGATGTTTGGTATGCTGCAGCAATGACAAACTGGGATGATAGAACTATAGATTTTGACACATCTTTTTTACCAAATGGTGAGTATGAAATTACTATTTTTAAAGATGGTATCAATTCATACAGAGAAGCTTCAGATTATAAAAAGGAAATTATTAAAATAAAAGCAGGTGATATTTTAAAGATAAAAATGTCTCCTGGTGGAGGATGGGCCTCAATAATAAAACAACTATAAGTACACTCAAAACGCCGCTAATTTTAGTGGCGTTTTTGTTATGTGAAACCTATTATTAACACCTCATATTTTTAACATTCATAAACAATCCGTATTTTTACCATTCAACAAAATAAAACTTAAGACAGATAATATGAGGCTAAAACACTATTGCTTATTTTTATTTATAATTATTTTTCAATTTGCTAAAGCAGATTTAAATTATTCATTTCGCAGTACTTATTCGACAAATGGATTATCTCAATCCTCTGTTTTATCTATGGTGCAGGATGATAAAGGTTTTTTATGGATTGGAACAAAAGATGGGCTAAATAGATATGATGGATATGAGTTTGTTGTATATAAATATAACACATTTGATAAGAATACTATTTCAAATAATGAGATAAGTAGCTTAGCGGTTCAAGATGATAAGTTTTTGTGGATTGGGACACGTAGTGGTGGTATAAATCGTTTGGAACTTTCAACTGGCACAATTGAGCGATACTCAAATTTAACTTATGATGATTTAGTTAGAGGTATTTATCACGATCCCAATGGAAAAATATGGGCTGGAACATCAGAGGGTCTATTCTTATACAATGAGTCTGACGATGGAATAGGTGATTTTATTAACGTATCTGCCAATGCTAAATATTTTGATCATAATGGAGAGCGTGTGCACGAATCGCGCAAAAACATTACTGTTGTGTCGATTCTATATTTAGATGATAAAACTTTGTTAGTGGGTGCAGAGGAGGGACTTTTTGAATATAAAATAGAGAAAAATTCTTTCCAATTTGTCTCTGAAAAGACAATGAACAAATCTGTTTACACTAAGATTATAAAAGATAGTCGAGGATATATATGGGCTTCGTCTTATGATGGAGTTTTTAGGTTGTTAAAAAATAATATAACAAATAGCTATAATGTTGTAGAATATAGCACTACTCAAACAAATTCAGAAAATAAGCTATCGGTCAACTGGGTTGAGGATATAGTTGAAGATTTTAATGGTAATATTTGGCTTGCTACGCGTGGTTCTGGAGTGGTAATAATTAGCAATGATAAGATTGCAGGTATTTATGATTATTCACCTGAAAGTGAAAGTTCAATTCCAGATAATCTTATAAACTCTCTAATAATTGATAGAACTGGCGTATTATGGGTCGGTACTGAAAGTAATGAGTTATTAAAGACAGATTTATTTGCAAAACGTTTCAAAACTGTAAAATCTAATGGCAAAAATAATAATGGAATAAGTGATAACTTAGTCACAGCTATTACAGGATTTAATAATAAACTTTGGGTTGGAACTTCAGCTAATGGAATAGATATTTTTGATATAAATCAATATGGAGAGTTGACAAAAAGTCGAAATATTCCAAAAGTTTGGTCACGTGAAGATGCGTGGAAAGGTGAAATTCAAGTGCTTTTATGTGATTCTCTTCAAAATTTGTGGATAGGAAATTCTACCAACAGTCTTATAAAATATAGAAATAACAGCTTTGATAGTTATGTTACAGATGGTTACATCTTCGCTTTAATGGAGGATGATAGAGGTAATATATGGTTTGGTACTTGGGGACAAGGTGTTGGTTATATTAATAAAAAAAGCAGTGAAGTTGTCCAATTTAATGGTGAAGATGATAATTTTTTAAATTTAGGAAGTGATAAAGCACTTTCACTCTTTTTAGATTCTGAGCAGCTACTGTGGGTTGGTACAAAAGGTGGAGGAGTTAGCGTTGCACCAATTGAAAATATTATAAGCAGAAAAGGTACTTTTTCTACATTTGTGCACGATTCAAAAAATCCTCACTCTCTTTCATATAATGATGTCTATGATATTTTTGAGGATAGCAATGGAAATATGTGGTTTGCCACAGGTAGCGGAGTTAACAAACTTGAAATAGATAGAACAAAAAAGCGTGAGGAGCAGATAAAATCTATCTCAACTTTTCAGGAGATAAATGAGCAAGAAGGTCTGCCCGGAGGTCTTGTTTACACTATCACAAGCGATGATTGTGGAAGTTTGTGGTTTGGTACAAATAAAGGTCTTTCTCAATTTGATATTGAGTCAAATGAGGTGATTAATTTTATAAAAAGTGATGGTCTATCTTCCGAAAAATTCAATTACAATAGTGCTTGGAAAAATCCAGAGTCTGGTGTTATATATATGGGTGGTGTTGACGGACTTACATACTTCTATCCAGATAGTATTCTGACTAATCCGTATGATGCAAATGTTTCAATCACAAGATTAAAAATTAATAACAAAGAGATTGAACCCAATAGTTTGAAGAAATATGTGAAAAATAATATTGCCTACACTGAAGATATAACGCTTTCATATTGGGATAATGAGATTCTGTTTGAGTTTTCAGCTCTTCATTTTTCCAATCCTGAAAAGAATAGGTATGCATATCGTTTAGTAGGATTTAATGATAATTGGCAAGAGGTAAATAGCTATAATCGTCGTGCTACCTATACAAACTTGAGGTTTGGGGAGTATGAGTTTCAGGTAAAAGCCACAAACAATGATGGGGTAATGTCAGACAAAGTTGAGACATTAAAAATGAAGATTTTGCCACCATTTTGGTTAACAACTTGGGCATATTTGGTTTATATAGCTGTTTTTGTGATGCTATTAATTGTTTTTAGAAAATATTCATTAATTGCGGTAACTAAGAAAAATCAATTTATAATTGAAAATATCGAACATAGAAAAGAGGCAGAAATTGCTGAAGCAAAAATGCGCTTTTTTACAAATATTTCTCACGAAATTAGAACACCTCTAACATTAATAAAGGCACCATTAGAGCAGTTGATTAAAAAGGAAGACCCACTTTCTGAAAATGGGCAAATATTTGCGATGATGCACAGGAGCGTGAAAAGATTAATAAATCAAGTTGAACAGCTCTTGGAGTTGAGGAAAATGGAGAAAGGGCATTACAAACTTAAAGTCTCTCAATTTGAGATTGAGCAGGTTTTTGAAACTTTAGTGCCTGAATTTGATAATGTGATTGAACATAAAAACATTGAAGTGAAGTATGACTATGATAAAGATTACAGAACACTTATTAATGGTGATAAACATCTTATTGAAACAGTGTTTTATAATCTGTTATCTAATTCTTTAAAGTTTAGTCCTGAAGATTCATCAATATCCATAATGATTTCAAAACCTGAGGAGCGAGACGATAATATGGTCTCTATAAAAATATGTGATGAAGGTCCAGGAATACCTGAGGATGAAATAAACACAGTGTTTAATAGATTCTATAAAATAGATACTGAAGAGAATAGCCATTTTGGAGGTTCTGGTATAGGATTATCTATTGTAAAAGAGTTTGTAGACCAACATTTTGGGGAAGTTAAAGCTTATAATTTAGAGGAGCGTGGCTGTTGTTTTGAGGTTGTTCTGCCAATTATTCCTGTTCAAAAAGATAATGAAACATCTAAAGGTGATGGAAGTATAACAGCACAAACAGATGAGGCTGACTTAGCGGATGGAGCATCTGATGAAGATGAGGCAAAGAATCCAAAACTTTGGATAATTGAAGATGATGTTGATCTATCTTTCTATCTATCCAATCATTTTTCGGAAAATTTTGAAATATCAACTTATAATAATGGCTTAAAGGCTTTCGAAAGTTTAGAGTCAAACACGCCAGATATTATAATATGCGACATAATGTTGCCAGGTATGGATGGCGTTGAGTTTACCAAGCGATTAAAAGAAGATGAGACGACTTCACACATACCTGTTATTATTTTAACAGCTCGAACAGAGGATGATAAAAAAGTTGAGAGTTTAAATATTGGTGCTGATAGTTATTTTGTAAAACCATTTAGTACAGATGTTTTAGAGGCGCAGGTAAACTCATTGATAAAATCACGTGAGCTATACAAATCGCAATATAGTAAGCAGATGGTCCTTGCACCAACTGAGGAGGTATTAACAACTTCTGACGAGAAATTTTTAACCAATTTAAAGAAAATTACAGAAGAGAGAATGTCAGATTCGTCATTTGAAGTGTCGAACCTCATTGAAGAGATGCATATGAGCCATCCGATAATTCTCAAAAAAGTTAAGGATTTGACTGGAATGTCGTTGGTTGAATTCATCAGAACAATGAGAATACAAAAAGCAGCTCAAATTTTCAGGCAAGATAAACTTACTGTTTCCGAAGTTGGATATATGGTAGGTTTTTCTGACCCTAAATATTTTAGTAAATGTTTTACTCGCGAAATAGGGAAAAAACCAACTGAATATATAAAAGAGTATCATCCATAAGGTATAAATTATACCATTCTTATTTTATGGTCTCATCTAAAACGAGTTGAGACGTTGTTAAAACTTTTTACATATAAAACAAAATTATAAAAAGAGTTTTCTCTATCGCAATGTGATAGAGGAAGCTCTTTTTGAGATTTTGGACTGAATTGTCCATTAGCATAAATTATCTTTTTGCTAAAGAGATAACAGAATCCTGTAAAATACAATGTCATTGGCTACGCCGAACTTTGTTTCTGAGCGTAGTGAAGAATCTAAAAACTTTAATCGGACAACAGTAATTAATATTAAAAAAAATCAATTTTTATTTGCATAATTGAAAAAAGTGTTTTAGATTTACAGTGTGCTATTATGCTAATACACATAGTTATTATAAAATGATACAAATAGAAGATGTTTCTTTCAGTTATGGCAAAAAGAGAGTTTTAGAAAATATATCTCTTGAAATAAAGCCCGGTAGAATTTACGGTTTACTTGGTGAAAATGGCGTGGGTAAAACCACTTTGTTAAAATTAATTGCAGGTTTGCAGAAGCCAAGCAAAGGTGTTTGTGAAGTTTTAAATGAAAATCCATTTAATCGAACTCCATCATTTTTAAGGTCTATATTCTATCTTCCAGAAAATTTAGATTTTTTAAAGATAAACGATACAATATTAGGCTTTGCAAAGAGCAATAAAGATTTCTATCCAAATTTTGCAATGGAAAAACTAACTGTTATTTTAGATGAATTTAAAGTTGATTCAAATTTGAAATTATCTCAACTTTCGCAAGGAGGTCTAAAAAAAGCATATATAGCTTATGGAATTTCTACACGAACAGAAGTTTTGCTTTTAGACGAACCCACAAACGGGTTAGATATTCCTTCAAAATCAGTTTTTAGAAAAATTATGCTTGACCACTTTACGGATGATACTTGTGCTATAATTTCTACACATCAAGTCCGAGATTTGGAGAATCTTATCGACCCTATAATAATTATTGACAATCAATCCGCCATACTTAATAACACCCTTGAAGAGATTGCCGAAAAATTAAGTTTTACATTGGAAAAAAAAGAAAATTCTGAAGCTCTCTATTATGAACAGACATTAGGTGGATACTTGACAGTTGCACAAAATCAAACAGGTAGAGAGACTAATGTCAATTTGGAAGCACTTTTTAATGCAACGGTTAAAAATAAAGATTTGATAAAAGAACTTTTTAAAAAATAGAGATATGGAAAGTCAGTTTTTTCAATTTAATAGATTTAAAAATTTAGTAAAGCGCGAATTTCATGGTTTGTCACGTTCAAAATATTTAATATTATCAATAGTTGCTGGAGTTGTATTATTTATGTTAATACTAAATTATATAAATTCAGGTTCTTCATTTCAAGTAAGTGCAAGAGCTGATAAGTACGTTTCAACAACAAGATTATTGTTTTTATTAACTGCTATTTTGTCATATAAAAATGTAAATCATCCACAAAAAGGATTTATTGAAACTATGCTTCCAGCATCAACTTTCGAGAAATTCCTAAAAATGCAGGTTTTTAGTTTTATAATATTACCAGTTGGTTTCCTATTAATATCAGTATCTTTCGATATGATTTTTAGTCTTGCCCTTTCAAATGAATCATTTTATATGATTTTACCAGGTATCATAAAATCGTTGAGTAAAATTTCTAAAGTAGAAATATGGATTGTTATGTTTTATGCACAGCTCTTATTTTTACTAAATCTATTTATAAAATCACACAAGTTATTGAAGACACTAGGCTTCATAATTATATCTCATTTAGGTTTATTTATACTGGTTATTTTGGTTTCGTTTACTATTGCTTCAAACTTTGATGGATTTGTGGGTAAAACAAATGAAGGAGTATACAACATTGATTTTGATGACATTATATGGAAGTCATCATATTATATCAAAGTTTTCATAGGTTATGGAGTTATATTGGGATTAATGATTGGTTCTTACTTTAAACTAAAATCACTTAGATATTAATTGATATGAATTTTTCTGAGCATAAGCCAATTTACCTTCAGATAGCAGACCGTATTTTTGAAAAAATAATAAATGGTGAGTTAAAAGAAGAGGAGAGAATCAGCTCAATTCGTGAGTTGGGTGGACAGATTGGTGTCAATCCAAATACGGTGATGCGAACTTATGAATTTTTGAAAATGCAAGGCATAATTTTTGACAAACGTGGTGTAGGATTTTTCATTGCAAAAGATGCTCTAAAAAAGGTGAAGAAAATATATAAAGATGAGTTTTATGAAAATGAACTGCCTGAAATCATTAAAAAAATCAAACTTTTGGATATTGATTTAGATGAACTTACTAAGAAAATTGAAACTAAAATCAACGAAAAATAATTTTTAAAATGCTAAAGCTAACCAAAATAAATAAGTCATACCGAACAGAGTCAATTTCACTTCACGTATTAAAAGATCTCTCTTTGGAGATTGAAAAAGGTGAATATGTATCAATTATGGGTGCATCGGGTTCGGGGAAGTCCACTTTGCTGAACATAATGGGTATTTTAGACAGTTACGATTCGGGAGAGTATCTTTTAAACAATAGATTGATAAAAAACTTAAATGAAAAACAATCAGCAATATATCGTAACGAGCTGATTGGCTTTGTGTTTCAGTCATTCAATTTGCTTAATTATAAAAATGCTTTAGAGAACGTAGCTCTTCCACTTTATTATAAAAATGTTAGTCGTAAAAAAAGGAATATTCTTGCTTTAGAATATTTAGATAAAATGGGGTTGAAAGATTGGGCTCACCATCTTCCTAATGAGCTGTCTGGAGGGCAAAGACAACGTGTGGCAATAGCTAGGGCTATGATTTCGTCACCCAAAATATTGCTAGCTGATGAGCCAACAGGTGCATTAGACAGTCAAACAACTATTGAGGTTATGAATGTTTTGTCGCAACTAAACAGTGAGGGCATCACAACCATTGTTGTTACTCACGAGCAGTCTGTTGCTGACTCTACAAATAGGATAATACGTCTAAAAGATGGCGAAATTGAAAAATAACAAATCACTATTAAAATATTATGATTGACCTTTTTAGAGAAATATCGCAAACACTAAGTAGAAACAAACTACGAACAATACTAACAGGACTCTCTGTTTCGTGGGGAATATTCATTTTAATAGTATTACTTGGAGCAGGAAACGGATTGAAAAATGGTGTTGAATCCAACTTTAGCGACCGTGCCACAAACAGCGTAACTCTTTGGTCGGGCAGAACTACAATGCCATACAAAGGATTAAAATCAGGAAGACAAATAGAATTTACGGAAAATGAAGTAAATGCAATTCAAAAAGAGATTAAAGAGAGTGACATTATTACGCCACGTATTGAACGTTCAAAAAATATTTCATATAAAAAAGAGTACGGTTCATATAGAATTATGGGCGTTATGCCGGGATACAGCTATATAGAAAAACTTAAAATTAATAACGGCAGGTTTTTAAATGAGTTGGATATAAAAGAGCAAAATAAAGTCATTGTTCTTGATAAAAAAATATCGACTTTGCTTTTTAAAGATGAAAATCCCATTGGTGAATATGTTAATGTTGAAGGGCTGATGTTTAAAGTTGTAGGGGTGAATGATAAAGCTGCCCAATGGGGTTCACCTATTGGATATATTCCATTTTCAACTGCACAAACCATTTATAATCCCAATGAAAAAATCAACCCCATTATATTCACAATTAACGGATTAGAGACATTAGAAGAGAATGAAAGACTAAGTGATGATATTAGAAAATTGATGGGACGTCAATTAAATTTTGACCCGTCAGACAAAAATGCATTGTGGATTAACAACAATCAGGCGATGTATGTTGAAACGCAAAAAATATTCGGTGCAATAACCACATTTGTATTCATCATAGGAATTTTAACGCTAATTGCAGGAATAGTTGGTGTCAGCAATATTATGTTGGTATCGATAAAAGAGAGAACAAGAGAGTTTGGCATCAGAAAAGCTATTGGTGCAAAGCCTTTCAGTATTTTAAATACAATTGTTACAGAATCTTTGCTTATAACTTCCTTTTTTGGATATATCGGCGTTTTGATGGGTGTGGGATTAACAGAGTTGGTAAACTATGTTATGGAGCAGTCAACTAATGGCGAAGAGGTGCAAATGACTGTTTTTCAAAATCCTACAGTAAATCTTCAATATGTTTTTATTGCAACATTAATCATAATAGTTGTAGGAGTAATTTCAGGCTATCTGCCTGCCCGAAAAGCCGTGAGGATTAAGCCAATAGAAGCAATGAGGCAAGAAGTATAAACATTTTCAAGAAAAATTTATGAAACATCCATTATTAAGAATCACAAAAAATAATGATACTATTGAACTTGGATGTTCCATGTGACCATTAAAAATAAATAATAACACATGAAAATATTTGATTATGACCGTTTAAATGAGATTTGGTTAACCATAACAAGCAACAAATCAAGGAGTTTTATGACAGCTTTTGGTGTCTTTTGGGGAATGTTTATGTTAGTCTTGATGGTTGGCGCAGGAACAGCCCTTAAGCAGGGTATGATGTCTCAGGTTGATGGTTTTGCAAACAACTCTTGCTTTTTTTGGACAAATAGAACTACTGAACCATACAAAGGATTTCAGAAAGGAAGAAGTTGGAATATGCTTAATAGTGATATTGAAATTATAAGACAGCGAGTGCCCGAGGTACAAGATATTTCACCTATGCTTTTTGGTAGCAGTGGCGATAAAAATGTTGTGAAAGGTGAAAATTATGGTTCTTTTCCTGTTAAAGGAAGTTATCCTTCGTACTATTCAATTGAAAAAAGTAAAATCCTTAAAGGACGATATATAAATTCGTTTGATATTGATGAAGCAAGAAAAGTGTGTATCATCGGCAAAAGAGTTGAAGAAGTTCTATTTACTCACAATGAAAATCCCATAGGCGAATATATCAGAGTTAATGGTATCTATTTTAAAATTGTTGGAGTGATTGAAAAAATGGCAGAGGTAAATATTGGTGGTTCCAATGATGAGTCGGTCATTATTCCGTTTACAACAATGCAAAAAGCTTTTAATCAAGGGAATATCATACATTTTTTGGCGGCCACATCAAAGCCGGGAATTGAGATGAAAATTGTTGAAGAAAAGATAAGTTCAACTTTAAAACAGCTTCATCATATAAGTCCTACGGATAATGATGCTGTTGGCTCTATGAACATTGAAGAGCAGTTTATGATGTTTTTTAATCTCTTTTTGGGGATAGATATTTTAATATGGATAGTTGGTTTGGGAACACTGTTTTTTGGTGCTATCGGTGTGAGTAGCATAATGCTTGTAACCGTTAGAGAGCGTACAAAAGAGATAGGAATTAGACGGGCTTTAGGTGCAACGCCAAACAATGTTATAATTCAAATCCTCAGTGAAAGTGCAATATTAACATTGATTGCCGGTCTTTCTGCAATTATTATCGGCGTTGGGTTGCTCTCTCTTGTAGGAATGGTGATGAAGAGCGGAGACGGTTTTTTGGCAGAGCCACAAATCAGCTTTTTTATGGCAGTTTCGGCACTGTTGATACTCTCGATAATTGGTGTGTTAGCAGGATTTATACCTGCAAATAGAGCAATTATAATAAAGCCGATTGATGCAATCAGAGAAGAATAAATTTTAATGGAAAATAAATAAAATCAGATAAAAAAATATACGTATGAAAAAAGTTCTAAAAATAATAGGTTTTTCCTTTTTAGGAATCTTAGTTATATGGACATTCGTTGCCCTATGGAAAAAATCACAACCTGTTGCAAAAGAGTACCAAATTGAAACTGTTTCCAAAAAAACTATTGAAAGAAGAACAGTTGTGACGGGAATTGTTCAACCACGAAATGAGATACTTATAAAGCCACAAATGTCAGGAATTATCTCAGAAGTTTACAAAGAAGCGGGGGAACAGATAAAAGCCGGTGATATAATTGCCAAAATTCAGGTTGTGCCGGATATGTTTAATTTGAATTCGGCAGAATCGCGTGTGTCACGTGCGCTACTTGCATCCGAACAGAGCAAAACAATTTTCGAAAGAGATAAAAATCTTTTTGAAAACAATGTTATCTCAAAAGAGGAATTTGAACGTTCTCAACTGCAATATAATAATGATAAAGAGGAACTTAAAGCTGCATTAGACAATCAAAGCTTAGTTAAAACAGGGATGACAAAAAGTTCAGAACAAACAAGCAATACCCTTGTAAAATCAACTGTTAACGGAACAATTTTAGATATCCCAATAAAAGTCGGTAACTCTGTTATTGAATCCAACAATTTTAACGATGGAACGACAATAGCCACAATAGCAAATCTAACAGATATGCTTTTTGAAGGGAAAATTGATGAAACAGAGGTTGGAAAACTTCATAATGAAATGCCGATGGAGATTACAATTGGTGCCATTCAAGACAGAAAAATAGATGCAGCTTTAGAATATGTTTCACCAAAAGGTAATGATGAAGGTGGCGCAATTCTATTTCAGATAAAAGCAGCACTTTCAATGCCTGATGATATTTTTATCCGTGCAGGATATAGTGCAAATGCAGAAATTATCTTGAACAAAAGAGACAGTGTTCCTGCAATTCCCGAGAATTGTGTAGAATTTAGAAACGATTCAGCTTTTGTCTATAAATTAAAACCTGAAGTTAATCAAGAATTTGAAGAGTCGTATGTAGAAACAGGACTTTCAGACGGTATTTTTATTGAAATTACAAAAGGTCTTGAAATTGACGAGAAAGTCAGAGGAAATGAAATAATAAAATCAAAAAAATAGCGGCTATGAATAAAATTATTTTTCTTATTTCATCTCTTGTTATCATTGGCAACTCACTATTTGCACAACAATTGACATTAGAAGAGTGTGTAAACATGGCATTGGAAAACAATAGAAATATCAAGCAACAAGAGCTTTCCAAAAGTCAAAGGGAGATTGCATATTTACAAGCCCGAAACGAATATCTTCCCGATTTGAATGCTTCAAGTGGGCAAAGCTTCATTTTTGGACGTTCCATAGGTTTGGATAACACGTATCAAAATACAAATTCATCGCAAACAACTTTTGGAGTTGGTGCAAACATTACTCTTTTTGACGGATTGAGAATAAAGAATAATATTGATGCAAAACGAGCAGAGTTGGGAGCAGCAAATGCTGATTTGGCAAAGTTTAAAGAAGATATTACTCTTAGTGTTGCAACAGCATTTTTAAATATCTTATTGCAAAAAGAGCTTTTAAAAATTGCACAAAATCAAATTGAGCTGACTGATATAAATATTGAACAGCGTCAAAAATTGATAAATAACGGAAAACTTGCTCAAGGCGAAATCTACGAACTTCAAGCACAACGGGCAAAAGAGGTTCAAAATAGTGTTCAGACAGAGAGTAATTTAAAACTTGCACTTTTAGATTTGGCTCAAATAATTGAGTTAACAGATTTTGCAAATTTTGATGTTGTGGCGACAGAGGTTGACACTGTAATGAAGAACATACTTACAGTTTTGCCCGACGAAGCTTTTCAAATGGCATTGGTCAACCGCCCCGAAATGGAAGCCGCTACCTTGCGAGTTAAAAGTAGTGAAAAAAATGTAGCAGTTACAAAATCAAGCCTATATCCTAAACTCTATTTGGGTGCAAATATGAATACTGGATATTACAGAATGAGCAACCTGCCCAATGCCGGATTTGATGAGCAGTTGAGAAATAATATAAGTAATTCCGTAGGCTTGAATTTGCAAATACCGATTTTTAACCGATTTCAGAATAAGAACAATATAAAAATGGCAAAACTAAATGTTGAAAACAGCATTTTGGAATTGGATAAAGCAAAAATTGATTTACGAAAACGCATTGAACAAGCATATCACAACGCACTAAGTGCCGAAAGTAGATGGCAAGCAGCACAAAAATCAGAAGTTGCCGCCAATGAAGCGATGCGTTTCACACAAGAGAAATTTGATAACGGACGCTCAAACAGTTATGAGTTATATTTAGCTAAAACCAATTTAGCAAACAGTCAATCAGATGTTTCTCAAGCAAAATTTGAATATCTTTTTAGAATAAAAATATTAGAATTACTTCAAAATTAATGTTTCATCATCGCCTTCGACGAGATTTGGGCTAAAAGCCGAACTTTAGCCTTTGAGTACACGAAATAGTAATTGAACTAAGCTCTGAATTATCTCTTATCGAAGGCGAGAAGAGAAACATAGGGACAAATTGGTATAATCACTTAACATCCTACTACACCTAATGATCTGCAAAATAGTTAGGGTGATATTTTTTTAAGTCCTGTTTATTACATTAATTTCTTTAATACTCTCTTGTTAATAGACTTTTATAAAGAGAATATTCTTTCTTTTAAATAAATATCTATAGAGATAAAAAGATATATTTTATCGTTTTGATTAAAATATTATCTTTTTTTGTTTATTTTGTAGTTTCATTTGTTTATAAAAGATGAAATATAAAGACTATTTACTAGTTTAATTTAGTTAATTACTTATGAAACCTATTATATTATCGTTCTTTTTCTTGTTTTCTTTTAACTTAATTTTTGCAACAGGGAAATCAGAATTCTATGACGTCTTCAAGGGTGATTCTTCAGAGAAAGTTAATGAGTTACTTCAAAAATATGAATCTATTGAAAATCCATCATTAGATATTTCGTTTTATATCGGTGCTTTATATATAAAAAAATCAAATTATGGCTCAACTATGCGTAAAAAAATAGATACTTTTAAGCGTGGGCGTGACATAATTGAAGATATAATCAATAAAAACATTAACAATATTGAGTATCGTTTTATTCGATTAATCATACAAGAGCAGATACCAAGCGTATTAAAATATGACAAAAACAGAGATATGGACTCCAAAATTATAGTGGAGAACCTCGCATCTATTGATGATGATTTGATGTTTGAAATAAAAGATTATTCAAGAATATCAGAAACTCTGAACATAAATTAAACTCTATTTATTATGAAAATTTTAGTTTTATCCTTTTCACAAAGTGGGCAATTAAATAATATAATAAATAGAATTTTATCACCATTAAAAAGTCATTTTATAGAATTTGTTGATATAATTCCCAAAGAATCTTTTCCATTTCCGTGGAGTTCTTTAGCCTTTTTTGATATAATGCCAGATTGTGTTCTTGAGCATCCCATAGAGTTTTCTCTCTCTAAAGAGATAGATGATTCTTATGATTTAGTTGTGCTTGGTAGTCAACCGTGGTTTTTATCACCGTCATTGCCTGTAACTTCTCTTTTAAAATCAGAGCAGTTTGGTAAAGCAGTTAAAAATAAGCCAGTTTTAATGATATCTGGTGCACGTAATATGTGGCTAAATGCTCAAATTAGTATTAATAAAGGAGTAAAAGCAGCAGGTGGTAAAATAGTTGGGAATATTCCAGTATGTGATACAACCAATAATTACATAAGTGCAATGACAATTGTTTATTGGATGTTTACAGCAAAAAAAGATAAAATGTTTGGTCTTTTCCCAGTTCCAGGCGTTCAGCCAAAAGAATTTGACAAACTAGAGAAGTATGGCGAGATTATAGATAGTCATATTGAAAATAATGATTTATCATCTTTGCAAACTTCATTGGTAGATAATGGAGCTGTGAAAGTTCCAATAGATATTCTTTTTATAGAGAGAAAAGCAAAACGAATTTTTAAAGTTTGGGCAAATATTATAGATAAAAGTAGAAAAAAGACAGCATTAAGAAGAGTGTTAATAAACTTATTTATAGTTTATTTGATAATAGCTCTTTTTATTGTAGCACCAATTCTGTTATTAATTTATTATGTTCTATTTTTGCCATTTACAATAAAGAAATTAAATAAGGACCGAAAGAAAATAAAGATGAGTTCATTTGAATCACTGAGGAGATTCGACTGATTAAATTTATCTAGTTTTCACTGTTTATTATGAAAGACGTATACATAACCAAATTATCAGTTTTTTTACCAAATGAGCCAGTGTCTAATGATGAGATGGAGGATTATTTAGGATTTATAAATGGTAAAAAATCAAAATCGAAAGCTATAGTTCTGCGTAGCAATAAGATAGAGCAACGATATTATGCGATGGATAAAAATGGTGTTCCTACACATACCAATGCAGAGTTAGTTGCAACTGCAATTCGGAAAATGATAACTTCAGACTCTGAAATGAAAAATGTAGAGTTGTTAGCATGCGGAACAGCAACTCCTGACCAGCTATTGCCATCACACGCTGTAATGGTTCATGGGCTTTTGCCAGAGTCGTCTGATATGGAAGTTATTTCTAATTCTGGTTCTTGTTGTGCAAGTATGCAAGCTTTTAGACATGCATATTTAGCAATTAAAGCAGGTGATAAAAATAGTGCAATCTGTTCTGGCTCAGAGCGTGTTTCCACTATTTTGAGAGCTGATAATTTTGAGGAAGAGGCTAAGAAGTTAGAAGAAATTGATAAAAATCCATATATAGCTTTTGAAAAAGATTTTTTGAGATGGATGTTGTCCGATGGTGCAGGTGTATTTCTTTTAGAAAATAAGAAAAGTGAAAACGGTCTATCTTTAAAGGTCGAGTGGGTTGATATTCTCTCTTTTGCTAATTCATTGCCAACGTGTATGTATATGGGAGCAGCAAAGGATAGTGAAGGAAATCTTGTGGGATATCAAGATATGCCTTGGCAAAAAGTGGTGGATGAATCGGTGATGAGTATAAAGCAAGATGTAAAATTACTTGGGGAAAATATCATTACAAAAGGATTTAGTTCTTTAAGAGATTTACTAATCAAGAAAAAGGTTGAAGTTTCTGAAATTGATTATTTTTTACCTCATTTATCAAGTCATTTTTTTCAAGATAAAATATATAAAGAATTAGCTGATAATGGTATTGAAATTCCTTATGATAAATGGTTTATGAATCTTAAAACGTGTGGAAATACTGGTTCTGGTTCTATTTACATAATGTTAGAGGATTTATATTCATCGGGGAAACTAAAAATTGGTGATAAAATACTATTAGCAGTTCCTGAGAGCGCACGTTTTTCATTTGCATTTAGTTTACTTACAGTTTGTTAATTAATATAATTTACAATTGAAAAAGCAAGACATTCCGCAGGACAAAAGTGCATTAGATGGATATTCGCGTGAATTATATTACGTGAAAGGAGATGATGGCAAATTCACAACGGGGCTAAGTAGCGGTTGGGAAGTAAAAGCGTCAGCATTGGAAAATGAGTGGAATGATATTAATAAAGAAATAGACGAGGCTAAGCAAAAAGTTGCAGATGGAGAAAAAAGTCCAATTTATTATTTTATGATTAAAAACTTAATGGACTATTCATTACTTGGTAGTTATATGGGATTTTGGAGATGTAAAATTAAAAAACATTGTAAACCTAAAGGATTCAGTAAATTAAAGGATAGCACTCTTGAAAAATATGCCAATGTTTTTCAGGTTGCGGTTGAGGAGATTAAGAGTTTTAGAGGATGAAAAGTATATTTGAACATACACAATCTGCACATTGCGAAAATGGCGTAGTAGTTAATTTACTTAGAAGTCATGGTTTTAAAGAGATAAATGAACCATTAGCTTTTGGTATTGGATCTGGATTATTTTATGTCCATATTCCGTTTTTAAAGTTGAATAATGCACCTGCTATAGCTTTTAGAACAATGCCTGGAATGATTTTCAAGCGTACAAATAGATCGCTTGGAATAAAATATGTCTCTAAAAAATTTAAAAACGAACAAAAAGGAGAGCAATTTTTAGATAATTTATTAAATAAAGATATAAAAGTAGGCTGTCAGGTTGGGGTGTTTAATCTTAGCTATCTTCCTCCTGAGTATAGATTTCACTTTAATGCTCATAATATTGTAGTATTTGGGAGAGAAAATGGTCAATATTTAGTTAGTGATTCTGTTATGGAAGAGGCTACAACATCTGATAAAGAAGAGTTGTTAAGGGCAAGATATTCAAAAGGAATATATGCTCCTAAAGGTCATTTGTACTACATAAAAGATAAGAATGTAAATATTGATGAGCAACGTTTAAAGAAAGCAATAGTTAAAGGGATAAAAAGAAATACGCGTGATATGCTTCACGTTCCTGGACCAGTGGCTGGGGTTAAAGGAATAAAATATACTGCGAGAAAAATAACAAAATGGCGTGAAGATTTAGGGCTACGTAAAGCAGGTAGATATCTTGGCCACATTGTTAGAATGCAAGAGGAGATTGGAACAGGTGGAGGTGGTTTTAGGTTTTTATATGCTGCATTTTTAGAGCAAGCTGCAGAATTATTAGAAGAAGGGGAGTTACTAAAAATTTCAGATGAATTTGTAAAGTCAGGAGATTTATGGAGATCTGCAGCTATAGATATGGCAGGTGTTTATAAAGGAAAAAACAGTGAACAGAGCCACTTTTTAGAAATATCTGAAAAGCTTGTAGATATTTCAGAAGTTGAGAAAAATGCATTTCAAAAATTAACGAAATTAAAACTTAAATTATAAAATGGACTCAATTGAGATAAAAATAGATAAGATTTATAAAAAATATCCATCTTCTGCTCAATACAGTCTAAAAGATGTATCACTCAACATATATAAAGGTGAAGTTATTGGAATAATGGGGCCCAATGGAGCGGGAAAAACAACTCTTATTTCAATATTGTGTCAGTTATTGCCTTTTAACTCTGGAAGTGTAGAGTTTTTTGAAAATAATAAGATTCTTTTACCCAAAAAGATAAAGCAAAAAATAGGATTTATTCCTCAAGAATTGGCTTTGTTTGAGGAGCTTACTGCTTTTCAGAATGTGGAGTATTTTGGTGCTCTATATAATTTAAATAAAAAAGAAATTATAGAAAAAAGTACTAAGTTGTTTGAAGTACTTGGCTTATTAGATGTTGCACATAGGAAAGTTAAAACCTTTTCTGGAGGAATGAAACGCCGATTAAATATTATAATTGGCGTGATACATAATCCCGAAATTTTGTTTCTTGATGAGCCAACTGTAGGAGTAGATATCCATAGTAGGAATGCGATTTTGACATTTTTAAAAACTATTAATAAAAAAAAGACCACAATTATATATACATCGCACCATTTGGAAGAAGCCGAGCAACTTTGTGACAGAATAGCAATTATTGACAATGGCGAAATTGTTGCGATTGATGTGGTTAGCAATTTGTTGAGTAAATATTCTACAAATAATCTTACAGAGCTGCTTTTAAAACTAACAGGAAAAGAATTGAGAGATAATGTATAAACTTTGGACTTCAATAAAGAAAGAGTATCGCCTGTTAATTAATGATAAAACAGGATTGGCACTTATGTTTATAATGCCTCTTTTGTTGGTTGTTATTATTACCATAATTCAAGATAGCGCTTTTAATGCAGTGAATGATAATAGAATTTCATTGCTGTTAGTTGATAAAGATAAAGGAAAAAGTAGTCAAGGACTTAAAGAGATGCTAATTAATGGACAGATGTTTGATATCACTGAAAAGGATGATATTACATTGGAAAAATTAGAGACAGATGTAAAAAATAATAAGTATTTTACAGGATTATATATTGAAGAGGAATTTTCCGAAAAACTAGAGATGAATTCAAAACAGATGAGTAAAAAATTCTTAGCTCATCTTGGTTTGTATGATGAGGTTGACTCAGATTCGGCTGAGTTGCCATTAGTCCATTTTTTTAACGATCCTGCTCTTCAAGACAACTATTCAGAGTCAATTTTAAAAGTAATCTATTCCTATTTGAATATTATCGAAATTTCCCAAATGGTTGAAGGCTTGTATGTGGAAATGGGCGAGGAGTCAATTCCTGATGAGATAAAAAAAGGTCTATTTGATAACAATATTGAGATAAAAAGAAGTGTAAATAGTGTTGATGATAGCGACCTTTTGCCTAATAGCACTCAGCACAATGTACCTGCTTGGACAATATTTGCAATGTTTTTTATGGTTGTCTCTTTAGGTACAAATATATCTCAGGAGAAGAGTTCGGGGGCTTTTGTAAGATTAAGAACAATTCCAACACATTTTGGACTAATAATGTTAAGCAAGCAAGTGGTTTTTATGGCTGTTGGTATTTTGCAAGTCTTTTTAATCTTTGCAGTTGGCACTTTCCTTTTCCCATTAATAGGGCTTTATCAATTATCTATTCCAGCCAATATAACTGGACTTATTGCAGTTGTATTAGTGAGTGCATTTGCAGCTGTAAGTTATGCGGTAATGTTGGGTTCAATTGCAAATACACCTGAACAGTCAAACGGTTTTGGGGCTATATCAATAATTATTTTTGCTGCAATTGGTGGAATTTGGGTTCCAACATTTGTTATGCCTGATTATATGAAAATAATAAGTCAAATATCTCCATTGCATTGGTGCTTAGAGGGTTTTTATACTCTGTTTTTAAGAAATGGTGCATGGAGTATGTTGGCAAAACCACTTTATATTTTGATTGTCTTTTCGTTAATTTGCCAATCAATATCGTTTTTGAACTTAAAAAAGAAGAAATTAATATAAATCTACAATTATGAAAAAAGAGGAGTTAAAAAAAGAATTAAAAGAGCATTTAATAAGCTACTTAAATATACTTGATTATACACCAGAAGAGATAAGTGACGATATGCAGTTGTTTGGTGATGAGGGTTTAGGATTAGACTCTATCGATTCACTTGAATTAACTGTAATGTTGGAGCGTGAATATGGCTTGAAAATAACTAATCCTGCCGAGGGTAGAAAAGTTCTTGTATCTATTGATGCTATGGCAGATTATATTATTGCGAATAAAAAATAGATAGCTTCAAAAGAAAATATACTTTAAATGAAGATATACATCACTGGTTTAGGTTGTATCAGTTCGATTGGACATAATGTTGAGCATAATTTTGAATCATTAAAAAATGAATCAATAGGAATTAAAAAGCCTAAATTTTTTGAGTCAAGATATGCAAGTCAACTTATGTTTGGAGAAGTTAATCTATCTAATGAAGAGCTAAAATCTATGCTAAGATTAGATATTTTAAAGGGATTAACCAGAACGGACTTATTAGCATTTAAAGCTTTTGATGAAGCTGTAAAAGATGCACAACTTTCGGATGAGGATATTTCTTCAAAAAAAACAGCTTTTATATCTGCTAGCACAGTTGGTGGTATGTGCTTAACAACTCAATTGTATAATGATTCAAAAAATTTGTCAGATACGAAAGAGTTCTTAGAATCTTACTCTTTATATTCACACTCTCTGAGAATAGCTAAAGAGTATGGCTTAAAGGGATATGTCGATGTTATTAATACAGCGTGCTCTTCCTCTGCCAATGCCATAATGTTAGGAGCAAAGCTTATTAAATCAGGGAGAGTTGACCGTGCAATAGTTGGAGGTGTAGATTCTTTAGCAAAATATACTGTTAATGGTTTTAGCTCTTTACAAATTTTATCAAAAGATATTTGTAAACCATTTTCTAAAAATAGAGATGGATTAAATTTAGGCGAAGCTGCAGCTTATCTTGTTTTGGAAGGCGAAGAGAGTAGCGAGAGTAAAAATAAGTATGGAACAATATTGGGATATGGAAATGCAAATGATGCTTTCCATCCCTCCGCACTTTCTGATGATGGCAAAGGTGTTCGAAAATCTATAAATGACGCTTTAAAAAGTGCAAATATAAAACCTGAACAAGTAGATTATATTAATTGTCATGGCACAGGAACAGGCAACAATGATGAGGTAGAGCTTAGGAGTTTGTCTGAAATATTTGAAAATATACCACCTTTTAATTCTCTGAAAACTTATGTTGGACATACACTTGGAGCATCGGGCGTAATAGAGGCGTTGTATTCATTGTTGTCTATAAAGTATAATCTCATTTTTGGGCAAGTTAGTTTTGAAGGAGCTATGGATGAGTTTGAAAAAGAGCCTGTTGTAAAAGCTGTAAACAAGAAAATTGATATTGTGATGTCTAACTCTTATGGATTTTCAGGAAACTGTACTTCATTAATTTTAGGAGGAATATAAAATGTACATTCTCGATAGTTGCTCTATATCATCACAAGATAGCTATAACAATAGCGATTATCTCAAAGAAATAATAAATCATAAGGGTACAAAAATATTTGCAATTGAACCTGACTATTCAGGAATTATTAAACCCGGACAGCTAAGAAGAATGGGTAAAGCTCTACGGATGGGAATAGCTACAGGTACTCCTTTGCTTAATAAATTCGGAACTGTTGATGGAATTATAATTGGAACTGCAAGTGGAGGTCTAGAGGGTGCAATGGATTTTTTAACTCAAATTGTAGAATATGATGAGGGAACTTTAACTCCTACAAATTTTATTCAAAGTACACCAAATAATGTAGCTGGTCAATTAGCATTAATTACAAATAATAAAAACTATAATAATACACACATTGCAGGTGCTTTAGCTTTTGAAAATGCACTGATTGATGCACAATTACTCTTTCAGGATAATCCAAATGGAAAGGTGTTAGTTGGAAATGTAGAAGAGGAGTCTAGTTTCAATTTCAACATTGATAAGTTAGCTGGATTCTTCAAAGAAGAAGAGACAGAGTTGAAAAATTTACTAAATTCTAATACAAAAGGAACTGTTGTAGGTGAAGGTTCAGCGATGTTTATTATCTCTAATGAAATAGAAGATGTAGATAAGTTTGTGAAAATTGTTGAAGTAGAGACATATACATATCCAGATTATTCAGATGTTTTAAAGGGAGTTGAAGATATTTTAAATCAAAATAGTATCGATATAAATGAAGTAGACGCTATAATGATGGGGATGAATGGAGATGTTGAGCAAGATAAATGGTACGAAAAATTAATTGAAGAGAGATTTGCTGACAAAGCAATTTTATCTTTCAAAAATTTAATTGGTGATTACCAAACATCATCTGCATTTGCATTAAAAATGGCTAATGATATTCTTAAGGGTGCAAGCTATTCTGATACTGTTTTTTATAAAAACAAAACTGATAAAAAGATAAACTCTATTTTAATATATAATCATTTTCGCGAGAATCAACACAGTTTGATGCTTATTGTCAATAACATTTTTTATAAAAATAGAAATCAATAGTAATAGTGTTAAGTTTTTGATAATTTTGTGAGATTTTAATTTAATAATATACAATAATGAAAGAGATAGATTCATTCACTCAATTAACTATAGAAGAGCTGGAATCAATTATTTTAAAAAATGAAAAGATAGAACTTGCTGAAAAAAGCCTTACTCATGTAGAAAATTCTTATAATTTCTTGATTGATTTTGCAAAAGATAAAGTTATATATGGTATAAATACCGGTCTAGGACCAATGGCTCAATACAAAATAAAGGATGGTGAGCAAATTAATATGCAGTATAATCTTATACGAAGTCATGCTGCAGGTGCTGGCGAGAAATTGGATGATATGAGCGTTAAGGCTGCAATGTTAGTACGTCTTTGTGCTATTTCAAAGGGTTTTTCGGCAATTCATCCATCCACAATAGTTTTGCTAAAAGATATGATAAATAAAGGTATTTATCCTTTTATTCCAAAGCATGGTGGCGTTGGCGCAAGTGGTGATTTAGTTCAATTGGCACATATGGCTTTAACATTAATCGGTGAGGGACAAGTAACATATAATAATGAAGTGCGCGATACTTCCGATGTTTTTAAAGAGGTGGGTCTAGAACCAATTGAAGTTAAGTTGAGAGAGGGTCTTTCATTAATTAACGGAACATCTGTAATGACAGGGATAGGAGCAATTAATGTTATAAAAGCTAGGCAGTTATTGAATTGGACTATAGCTTCTTCAGCTCTTATTAATGAAATTGTTTCATCTTTTAGCGACTATTTCTCCGAAGGATTAAATGGAGTAAAGTTGCATAAAGGGCAGATGTTTATTGCTGATAAATTGACTGAAATATTTGCCTCTAGTAAGATGATTACTAAAAGAGAAGAGCATTTTTATGCAGAAGAGGGAAGTAAAGATGTGGTAGAATTTGATAGAAAAGTTCAAGAGTATTACTCTTTAAGATGTGTTACTCAGGTGTTAGGTCCAATTTATGATACTATCGAAAATGCAGTAGAGGTTGTAGAAAATGAGGTGAATTCAGTTAGCGATAATCCAATTATTGATCATGAAAACAAAAATGTATATCATGGTGGTAATTTCCATGGAGACTATATATCGCTTGAGATGGATAAATTAAAATTAGCTGTTACAAAAATGTCTATGCTTTCTGAAAGACAAACCGCTTATCTTTTTAATCCTAAATTGAATAATATTCTTCCGCCATTTGTTAATTTTGGTACTTTGGGATTAAATCTGGGAATGCAAGGGGTGCAATTTACAGCTACTTCAACTGTTGCAGAAAATCAGATGCTTTCAAACTCAATGTATGTGCATAGTATCACTACCAATAACGATAATCAAGATATTGTTAGTATGGGTACAAACTCTGCATTAATAACTAAAAAAGTAATTGAAAATGCTTATGAAGTTCAAGCAATTCATATGATTGCGTTAACTCAAGCGGTTGATTATTTAGGTATTGAAGATAAGTTATCTGAAAAAACAGCTAATGTTTATCGTCAAATTAGAAAATTAGTTCCTCGTTTTGTAGAAGACACACCTAAATATAAGGAAATTGAAGTTGTTAGAGAATTTTTGTATAATAACAAAGTTGAAATTTAATCTTAAAAGAAAATTATAGAATGAAATATGCATTAGTGACAGGTGGCTCAAGGGGTATAGGGCGTGGAGTTAGCATAAAGTTAGCACAAGAAGGATACTATGTGTTAATTAATTATAGATCAAATCAAGAAGAGGCTGAAAACACATTAAATGAAATAGTTTCTAACGGTGGAAATGGTGAATTACTAAAATTTGATGTGGGTAACGAAGAGCAGGTTAACGAAGTTTTGGGAGAGTGGACTAACAATAATCCAGATAAACATATCGAAGTATTAGTTAATAATGCAGGTATTATCAAGGATAATTTAATGGTTTTTATGCCAACAGAAGATTGGAATTCTGTTATCTCTACAAATCTTAACAGCTTTTTTTATGTAACTAAAGTGTTGTTGCAAGATATGTTGCTAAAGAAAAATGGCAGAATTGTAAATATGGTTTCTCTCTCTGGACAAAAAGGTCAGGCGGGGCAAGTGAATTATGCTGCATCAAAAGGGGCAATAATTGCTGCAACAAAATCGTTAGCATCAGAAATAGGTAAAAAAAGAGTAAGAGTTAATGCTGTTGCACCTGGATTTATTGAAACAGAAATGACTGAACATATAAATCAAGCAGATGCAAAACGATTAATTCCTCTTAATAGGTTTGGAAAAGTAGAAGAGGTAGCAGAGGTTGTTGCGTTTTTAGTTTCAGAAAAAGCTTCTTATATTACAGGAGAGACAATTTCTGTAAATGGAGGAAT
>CAZHHH010000019.1:0-3125 GCA_964532085.1 uncultured Marinilabiliaceae bacterium | reverse complement strand
ACTATTAGAAAATCCTAGAGAACTAGCAGCTAAATCAATAGCAAAATATGAAAGCAAATCTAGCAAAGAAGGATTGGGAATGGTTTACTTAGTTGAATATTTTGACAAGCATAAAGCAGAAGCAAGCTTTTATGTTGTGTTTTTTGATATTGCAAGCAAAGAGATTCTTCTTTGCGAAAGAGTTACTGCACCTCCTGCAGGATTTGGAATTAGAAATCACTGGGCAGGTTCTGTATACAACTCAATGAAACTCATTTCAAAGAAAAGAATAAAAGCTTGGAGAAAGCAATATTTGAATTAAAATATAATATTTCTATTATAAAAACTCAGTTGTAATCTTTACGATAGACTGAGTTTTTTTATAACTTATAATTAGTGCAAAGCCGGTTATTATACATAGTTCTACTCCTTTTATTTGGGCTAAAACTAATAGCTCAAACCAATACTGCTGCAGGAAGGGTATTAGATTCTAAAACTCTCGAGCCAATAGCATTTGTAAACGTATATATACCCAATACAACCATTGGAACAACCACAGATTTTGAAGGTTATTTCTTGTTGCATTCTGAAGAGAAGTTTGACTCAATTGCCGTTAGTAGTTTAGGGTATCTTCAACAGACTAAGGAGGTTGATAAAACTAATTATCAAAAAACAAATTTCTACTTAGCCCCAACTTCTTTCGATTTGATGGAGGTAATCATAAGGCCTGGAGAAAATCCTGCCGTTACATTGCTCAAAAAAGTTTGGAAAAACAGAGCTCAAAATAGCCTTTCTAATGTGGAGCAATATTCAGTTGAAACATATACAAAAGCACAAACATATTTGAGACCATTTACTGAAAAAGGAAAAGAATCTAAATATTTTTCAAAGTTTGCACTATCTACAGATGAAAATGAAAAACCCATTATGCCTGTCTATATGGGCGAAACTATTTCGGAAGATTACTATTTACGTCTGCCAAAACGTGAGAAAAGTATAATTAAAGCAACAAAAACAAAGAGTCTAATTGGAGAAGATGCTGAAATGGTTTCGCAGCTCTTACAGCAAAATAATAAAATAGATTTCTATCAAAATAATATTAAAATTCTAGACAAACACTTTGTTTCACCAATTTCAACTGCGGGACTATTTTATTATAAATACTATCTAGAAGATTCACTTTTTATAGATGATATCTATTGCTATGAAGTCCGATATATCCCTAAACGTGAAGAGGATTTGACTTTTAGTGGAACATTTTGGATTAATGATTCCACTTTTGCATTGAAAAGAATTACTGCAGAGTTAGGCAAAAAAGCTAATATGAATTTTGTTGATAGAATAAGAATACAGCAAGATTTGAAGCAATCTGAAAACGGAGTGTGGTATGCGTCTGATACTCGAATTATGGCAGATGCAGTCAATATTTTCATAAATCTTTATCAGGTTCAAGATAGTTTTAAAATTACAAATAATCCCTTGAGTTTCTATTTGGAGCAAACTTTACCACTCTCTTCAAAAGAGAATAAAAACTCATTTCTACTGGATAAAAGAGAGTATGACGAAATTGATTTACTCACTTTAAAACATATTAACTCATTAAATAAAGACAATTCTATGAGGTTTCTCTCTTCATTGGTAAATATGTCTGTAAAAGGGTATTGGAACTTGGGAAAGGTAGAGTTGGGGCCATATCTGATGTTATATAGTAAAAATCCAGTAGAAGGTGATAGAGTTCGGTTAGGATATAAAACTAATAACTCGTATAGTGAAAAGTGGATAAGCAAAGGACATTTAGCTTACGGTTTTAAAGATGAGAAAATCAAATATAATTTTCAGTTAGAGCGATTTATTTCACGTAAAAATTGGAGTAAAATAGGTGTGCAAGTTTCTGATGAGGTTGAGCGGTTAGGGGCAACAGATGAATTTTATCATCCAAACGCTTTCTTCTCTTTTGCTTCATCTTTTGGGGGAACAAATATGCTGCAATCTGTCAAGTCTAAACGGCTTTGGTGGGAAGGCGATCTGTTTAAAGGATTTAACCAAAAAGTGGTTTTTCTTAATAAATCATATATTCCACTTAGTCCAAAATATCTTTTTGGATATTATCAGGGTGAAAATTATGATAAAGCAAACTCTGAAATTACTGTTTCTGAAATAGATTTTATCTCAATATATCAGCCCGGAGTTAGTATGATTATTGATAAAAATGAGAGAATACCAGTTGCTTTTAATAAAAATCCAACATTCACATTTAGTTATAGTTTGGGGATAAAAGATTTTCTAAAAAGTGATTTTAACTATCACAAAGCAATGATTGGGATAAACCAAGAATTATTACTGGGTAGCGTAGGTAGACTTCAATATAATCTGAAATTTAAGAAAGTATTCTCCCAGCTTCCTTATCCACTTTTAAATCATTTTGATGCAAATGAATCATTTTTTAGAACAGCAAATACATACAATTTAATGCGACACGGAGAATTTGTTTCAGATGAGTCAGCTGAGCTATTTCTCACTTTTAGGCAAGATGGCTTTATTTTAGATAAAATCCCATTGATAAAAAGAATGAAATGGCGGAGCGTTGCCACAGCCAGTTTTGCTTATGGAGCATTTGATGAAGCAAAAAATGGTTTTTATGATAAAGAGAATAATCCCAACGGTATTTTAGTAACAGAGTTGGACAATGGTGAAAAAGCCAGTCGATTCAATACATTCATCTCAAATGTTCCTTATGCAGAAGTCTCTTATGGTATAGAAAATATTTTTAGCTTTTTCAGAATAGAGTCAATTCATCGTATTACATATAAAGATTTAGTTTTGAACGAAGAAAAACCATCACCTTGGGGTTTGAAATTTAGTATGGTGTTTAGATTTTGAAAGTGGACTGTGTATTTGTTATTAGGAATATAAGTAAGATTAGTATAAATATGTGATTTTTATAGGACGTGTCACTGGTCAAACACGATGTATAACCCCTAAAATTAGCACCACTGAATGTTGTTTTATAACTAGTTTTAACCCCCAAGCCCCTAAAGGGCATAGCCGTCAAGTTAATTTTTTAAGTAATTAATAATGAGAGAGTTAAACGCTTTTTTACCCCACCTTTTTTGAAGGTAGGGTTTGATTTTGTAACTTCACCCATA
>CAZHHH010000018.1:0-30677 GCA_964532085.1 uncultured Marinilabiliaceae bacterium | reverse complement strand
TTTGAAAATTGTGAAAAAAGTTTGAAATTGGTGTTTTTCCTGCAACATGGGTTAATAATCTCTTAATATCAACGCCGTAGTGGGTTGAATCAATAGTAATATTTTGAACATCCTGATAAATTCCTAATTCAACTAAGCTCATTTTTTCTATTATAAAATTTCATAATGCTAATGTTACCACCGTAACTGTTACCACCGTAACAAAGTTGCACTATTAATAATTGTCAGCAATCTAATACAGCTAACAACTAAATAACCACTATTTACAAGGTGAGTTAAATTCAAAAAGAGTAACTTTGTCTTTTCGATATTGATAATTAACAGTAAAAGCATAGTGGGATGAAAAAAGTAAGAGCAAAAAAGCATTTAGGACAACATTTTTTAAATGATTTATCCATTGCACAACGAATAACAGAAAGTCTTGTTATTCCGCCCACTTCTGTTATTGAAGTTGGTCCAGGCATGGGAGTTTTGACTCAATATTTGGTTGAAAATAGAGATATAAATTTCAAAGTAGTAGAAATTGACAGTGAGTCTGTTGAATATTTGTATAATAATTTCCCTCAACTAAAGGATAGTATTATTGAAGGCGATTTTTTAGAGATGGATTTCCCAAAAACATTTTCTGATAAAATCTCTATAATAGGAAATTTTCCATACAACATTTCAAGTCAGATATTTTTCAAAGTTTATGACAATAGAAGTCAAGTTGAACAAGTGGTGGGTATGGTTCAGCGCGAAGTTGGCCGCAGAATTGCATCTGGACCTGGTTCAAAAGAGTATGGAATTTTGAGTGTACTTTTACAATCATTTTATGATATAGAATATCTTTTTACTGTTGATGAGGATGTTTTTACGCCACCTCCAAAAGTAAAATCAGCAGTTATTCGTCTAACTAGAAACAGCGTTGAGCAGTTAGACTTTGATGAAAAACTATTTAAACGAGTTATAAAAGGTGCTTTTAACCAAAGACGCAAAATGCTAAGAAACAGCCTTTATAGTGCTCAGGTTGACATTACCGCTTTAGCCGACACACCATTTTTGACATTAAGACCTGAGCAAATTTCAGTTGCAGATTTTCAAGAAATAACAAGATTAATAGAGAAAAATAGTGCAAAATAAGTTATATTACATCTCTTAAAACACAGTTTATTTTTCTTAGATTATGTATGTAGATATTATAGTTCCTGTTCCTTTACCGTTGCTTTTTACTTATGAAGTTCCTGAGAGTTTTCGTAAAAAGATTGCAATTGGTAGTCGTGTAATCGTCTCTTTTGGACGAAAACGACTTCTTTCGGGAGTAATTTATTCCATACATAATAAAAAACCTGAAGAGTATGAGGTTAAGCCAATTTTAGAACTGTTGGATGACACACCAGTTGTAATTCCGCACCAGATAAAGCTATGGAAATGGATTGCAGACTATTATCAATGTACTTTAGGTGAGGTGTATAAAGCCGCATTGCCAGCTGGTTTAAAAATGGAGAGCGAAACTCGTGTCTCTTTCAACAAAGATTTTGGAGAAGACGAGGAATTAACTCCACGAATGCGAGAGATACTCAGTTTTGTAGAAGAGCAAAAACAGGTTTCTATTCAAAAATTAAATGATTTTATAGGTGTAAAAGATAGCTATCCAACAGTTAAAAAATTGATGGAAACGCAGGCACTTATTGTTCATGAGCGAATAGAGTCTAATTATCGACCTAAAAAAGAGGTTTATATTTCTTTAAACTCATCAATAGATAGTGAAGATAAACTTAGAAATATCTTTGATGATTTGGAGCGAGCGCAAAAACAACTCCAAATGATGATGGTTTTTGTTCAGAAAGGTGGAGGTATTGAGAAAGTTACAAATGGTGCAGCTCTTTTAAGAAAAGAGTTAAATGATGCAATTGAAAATGGTGCAAATAGCGTAGCAGCATTAGTTAAAAAAGATATTTTTATAATAAAAGAGGAGGTTGTTTCTCGTTTAGACCAGTGGAATAAAAAATTAGAAAAGAAAAAACCATTATCTGAAGCACAGCAAACAGCTTTTGAGGAGATAAAAGAGGGTTTTAATAATTCTAAACCTGTTTTGCTTCATGGAGTAACATCTAGTGGAAAAACAGAAATATACATTCATTTAATTGAAGAGGCATTAAACAGCGGTAAACAAGCACTTTATCTTCTTCCAGAAATTGCATTAACAACACAAATAACTTCCAGATTAAAAGCACATTTTGGGAACAAACTGGGAATTTATCACTCTAAATTTAGCGATTCAGAGCGTGTGGAAGTGTGGCAAAACTTATTAAAAAACAGTGGTTATCAAGTTGTTCTTGGTGTTCGTTCATCTATATTTTTGCCTTTTAATAATTTGGGATTAATAATTGTTGATGAAGAGCATGAATCGTCTTTTAAACAGTATGACCCTGCACCACGATATAACGCGCGCAATGTGGCTTTGGTGATGTCACAAATGCACAATTCAAATATTGTTTTAGGAACAGCAACGCCATCAATTGAGTCCTATAATAATGCAGCGTCTGGGAAATATCACTTAGTTGAACTGTTTCAAAGATTTGAAGGAATTGCATTGCCAAAAATGGAGATTGTTGACCTTGCAGATGCTCGAAGGCGTAAAATGATGAGTGGAACTTTTTCAACTATTTTAGTTGAGAAGATGAAAAAGGCAATAGGTAGGAAAGAACAGATAATTTTATTCCAAAATAGACGAGGCTTTGCACCATATCTGGAGTGTACAGCTTGTGCACATTCACCACGTTGCAAGCATTGTGATGTAAGTTTAACTTACCATAAAAATACAAATCAACTAGTTTGTCACTATTGCGGATATACAATTCCAAACTTAACAACTTGCCAAGCTTGTGGTAGTCCTGCATTGGAGTTTAGAGGTTTTGGAACTCAGAAAGTGGAGGAAGAAATCTCTGAAATATTCCCCGAAGCCAAAGTTGCACGTATGGATTTAGACACAACCCGTAGCCGACGAGGATATGAAGCAATTATCACTGGTTTTGAAAATGGAGAATATGACATTCTGGTTGGTACACAAATGGTAACCAAAGGCTTAGACTTTGACAGAGTGAGTTTAGTTGGCATTTTAAATGCAGATGGTATGTTCAACAGTCCAGACTTTAGAGCTTTTGAGCGTAGTTTCCAAATGATATCTCAAGTAAGTGGCCGTGCAGGTCGAAAACATAAACAAGGTACAGTAGTTTTACAAACATCAAATCCAGAGCATCCAGTTGTTACTTATGCAAAAAATAATGATTTCATAGGTTTTTATAATTCTCAAATAGAAGAACGACAAATGTTTAACTATCCTCCATTCCACAGGTTGATATATATAACTGTTCGTCATAAAGATCGATATTTAACCAAAGAGGCTTCCGAATCTTTGGCATCAGTTTTGACAAAAACCTTCGGCGACCGTGTTTTAGGACCACAAGAGCCACCAATAAATCGGATTCAAGATATGTTTTTACAGAAAATTTTGCTTAAATTAGAGCGAGAGATTTCAATTAGCAAATCTAAAGAGATAATGCAAAATGCTATAAATCATATCGTCTCGCAACAAAGATGGCGATATGTATCAATACAGATAGATGTAGATCCAATGTAGTAATTTTGTTTATTTGGAAAAGAGAGATTTCATTTTTAAAGGAAATAGCTTTATTTTTGTAATCAATTCTAACTAATATTATATGCTAAAACAGAGTTTAAATCAGAAAATGTTGCAAAAGTTATCACCTTTACAAATTCAGGTGATAAAGCTTTTGGAAATTCCCACTATCGAACTTGAACAGAGGATAAAAGAAGAGATGGAGGAGAATCCTGTTTTAGAATATGCCAATGAAAACAAAGATAAAGACGAATATAGTGATGATAATGAAACTAAAGAAGTACAGCTAGAAAAAGATGAAATTTCTTTAGATGACTATATAAATCAAGATGACATCCCATTGTACAGACTTCGTACACGAAATTATTCAAAAGATGATAAGCACGAAGATATACCATTTTCAGGAGGGACAACTTTTCACGAAAGTCTAATTTCGCAGTTGGGTCTTAGAATTTTAACGGATAGACAAAAAACAATTGCTGAATATATTATTGGCAACATTGGTGATGACGGTTACCTACGCCGTGAGGTTGAAGAGATGGTTGATGATTTAGCTTTTTCACAAAACTTAGAAATAAGTGATGAAGAAGCTCTTGAAGTTCTTAAAATTGTTCAAGATTTTGACCCTCCAGGTGTAGCAGCACGTAATTTACAAGAGTGCTTACTTTTACAAATAGAGAAAAAAGACCAATCTGATATTGATGTTGAAAGAGCTCATATTATCTTAAAAGATCTGTTTGAAGAGTTTACACGAAAACATTATGATAAAATTTTATCCCGCCTTCAGGTTGAAGAGGAAGAGTTAAAAGATGCAATTGATACAATATTAAAACTAAATCCTAAACCAGGAAGCTCATATATTAATCCAACACAAGGAGCTGCACAGTTGATTATACCAGACTTTACGCTTGATGTTATAGATGGTGAATTGCAACTTAGTCTAAACTCTCGCAGTGTACCAGATTTGCAAGTGAGCAACACTTATTCTGATATTTTAGAAGAATATCAAAACAATAGAAAAAATCAGAGTAGAGAGCAAAAAGAAGCAGCAGTATTTGTTAAACAGAAATTAGATTCTGCAAAGTGGTTTATAGATGCTATAAGACAGCGTCACGACACATTGCAAAGAGTTATGACGGCAATACTCAAATATCAAAAAGAGTACTTTATGGAGGGTGACGAAACTAAGTTGCGCCCAATGATATTAAAAGATATTGCCGATGTTACAGACTTGGATATATCTACAATTTCTCGTGTTTCAAATAGTAAATATATACAGACACATTTTGGTATTTATCCTTTAAAATATTTCTTTTCTGAGGGTATGCAGACCGAAAGTGGTGAAGAGGTTAGCACGCGTGAAATAAAGTCAGTATTGGAAGAGCTAGTCGCAAATGAAGACAAAAAGAAACCATATACCGATGAAAAGTTAGCATCTATTTTGAAAGAGAAATCATATAATATTGCACGTAGAACTGTTGCTAAATACAGAGAGCAGCTTAATATACCAGTTGCAAGATTGCGTAAAGAATTATAAAATGACAGAAAAAACGAAATCATTAAAAAAGATAGACTATTTAAAAATTATTAGTCATTTTATATCATTCCTTTTTCATCCGATGTTAATGCCTATTTATGGTACTCTACTTCTGTTTAACTCTGGAATATATCTGAGTCTTATGCCGATAAGTGTAAAGAAAGTAGTTTATCTTCTAGTTTTATTGTCAACATTTGTGATACCTGTTTCAACCTTTCCACTTTTGTATCAATTTAAAATTATAAAAAGTTTTAAAATGGAGACTGCAAGGGAAAGAATATGGCCTATTTTGATAACAGCTTTTTTTGGATATGTATGTCTGTTTTTAATGGGTAAAATGGGCTTATCTGGTTTATTGGGCTTTTTTATTCGTGCTATAATAATTTCTCAGCTTTTAGCAGCAGTTATATCTTTTATTTGGAAAATAAGTTTACATACAATAGCCATTGGTGGTCTTACAGGAACAGTTTTAGCATTAGCTTTCAGATTTAATCTCGACCTAACAATAATGTTTATGATTTTAGTTTTTATAAGCGGAATTGTTGGCTCTGCAAGATTATACCTCAATTCCCACAAACCATTACAAGTATTTGCAGGATATTTGTTAGGCTTTTTTATCCTCTTTTTTACGGTTGCAATAAAGTAGAAGGTTATTCTGATTTTAAAATCAATTTTTGAGTCCAATGTTTAAATCTTGCACATCTGTCAATTATGGGATTTATAGTATTTACCTCAGCAATAATTCCACTATAAAAAGGTTTGTTCTTATCATATCCTGGAATCAGTTGTTCAAGCCGTTTTGATGGTGCCGTTAAATCACCATCATTTAGTTCTTCAGGATTTTCCTTTTCAGTAACAGCTATCATCAACTTTTTTAAATTTTTGCTATTTAAATCAGGCAAAAATTCAAATCCATCTTTTGAAGCAAATAACAAATTTTCAAATTCATGAAGTTGGATATATGGAATAAAACGAGGATTATTAATTTTATCTTTTAAGGCTTGTTCTAAAAACTCAACTCTTTGAATTTTATTTTGAATCTTTTGAGCAATATCAAAATTTGGAAAATCACTTTTTAATCTAAAAAATCAATAAAAGTGGTTACCAACACATCCGCCTCACGAATTAAAAGTTTATTTATATTATGAAATAATCTATCAAACTTTATATCACCACCTCTGTGCCCTTTACTTGTAGTCATTAAGATTGGGCGAACATCAAATATTTGGAATGTATTAAAGTAAGGTCTAAGAACATTATTTACAAACTCCTCTTCAGCTTGCCCCTCACAAATTATATATATTGCTCTTATCATAATCGCCCACCTATTACATTTTTCTCCCACAATTGGCCAATTGAATAATCTTCTAGCCAAATTTTTAACGACTCTTCAGATAATCTTTCAAAAACTGTATGATTATCTTCCCTATTTGTAATAATAATATCATCCGCTGAAAATTCATTTATAAGATTAACTGACTGTGTAGCAATGATAATCTGTGAATTTACAGATGCTTTTTTTATCATTCCAGCTAATTTTGAAATAGCAAATGGATGTAACCCTAACTCTGGCTCATCTAAAATAATTGTATTTGGTAAAACTGGCTGTAAAAGCAGCGTTGCAAGAGCTATAAAACGCAATGTACCATCAGATAGATGATGAGCATTAAAATATTCATCAGAACCTCTCTCTAACCACTTTAAAAAAATAACATCAGGATTTTTATCGTCGGGAGATAAATCAAATTTTTCAAAAAATGGAGCAACAGAACTAATTGAATACTCAATCATTTTAAAATGATTAGGATGTGTATCTTTTATCTTATAAAGAAATGATGCTAAATTACTTCCATCAGGCTTTAAGTACTTATAATCTAATGTTTTATTTGGCTGTTTCAATGACGAATTTGAACTTGTATCGTGAAAATGAAAAACATTAAAACTTTCAAAAAAACCTTTTAACAATTTAACCCGCCCTGTTTCATTGTCTGACAATCCACTTTCATCTGTTCCAGCACCTCCTAAATTTTCAAAAACCCAAGTCCCATTTTCAGATTCATAAAATGGATTAAAACCACCCTCATCTTTCTCAAAATAAAAGCCAGAAGAGTGTGATTTTGGAACCAACTTGAAGTTATAGCAATTCATCTTATCATTATCTTCCGATTTGAAAACAATATTTCCTTCTAAAAACTGTGATTTTTTCCTTCCAAAATGCAAAAGGCTGTTTTCATATCCATTTTCAGCAACATAAAAAGCTAAACGTTTTTTTGAAATGCTATTTAACATTTTAAAAAAAGAGATAAAATTACTTTTACCAACACCATTTGCTCCTATCAATATGTTGATAGGCTTTATAGATATATCACCAGAATTTTTAATAGACTTAAAATTTCTTATATTCACTCTATCTATTGCCATAAAGATGTTGTTTTAAATTTTAATTGCTCTTTTTTACCAAAACTACTGATAATAAAAGTAATATAGCGACTTACAAAACCACTCTCAACGAAAATAGTAAATAATTACCAATTATTTTGTTGTTTATAAGTTGAAGTTATTTAGAAATCTTAAATCCCAATCCCAACAACATTCCCCAAACCTCATCACCATAATTCTCTTTTGCCAAAAGTTCCCAAATATGAAATTCTCTACGTACTGGATAATTCCCACGTTGCTCTTCAAATTTATCAGGATTTCTCTTTAATGCTTTTGAGTCATTCGCAATATCGTATGTTTCTAAAATTGCTTTAGCAACCGTTACAATTGCTTTTTCATCCTTTTGTGGTTTTGAGATTGTCGTATTCTCAGGTAATGGCACATTTTTAGGCTCCCAATCATTTAGCGGAAGATTAAACTTTTTGCTCAAAGCTTGAATAACCATACTGCTACCATTAGCTTTTCCGTCGGCAGAATATCCTGCAATATGTGGCGTCCCAAACCAAACTTTATCTAATAACTCTAAATTTAGTTGTGGCTCATTTTCCCAAACATCTAATACAAGTTTTGAAATGATGTTTTTCTCTAATCCATATAAAAGTGCATTTGAACACGTAACCTCACCACGAGAAGAGTTGATCACAACTGCACCTTTTTTTAAGTTTTTTACATTTTCTAAATTCAACAAGTGATATGTTTTATCCTCACCATCAGTAATTAATGGTGTGTGAAAAGTTAAAATATCAGAGTGTGAAATAACAGTTTCAAAATCGGTAAATTTATAGCTTTTCTCTGCTCTTTCACGTGGCGGGTCGTTTAGTAGCACTTTAAAACCAAGCGTTTTAGCAAGTTTTTCAATTTTCTTTCCAACCATACCGACACCAATAATACCTACAGTTGTTTTTTCTGGCTTTGTTCCACTTAAAATCAAGTGAGCAAACACAGATGCAATATATTGCATAACAGAACCAGAATTACAGCCCGGTGCATTTATCCACTCAATCCCGTTTTTTTCAAGCCACTCTGTATCAAGATGATCTTTGCCAATCGTAGCTGTAGCAACAAATTTTACTTTGCTGTTTTCCAGAAGTTGCTTGTCACAATTTGTACGAGTTCTAACCAAAAGTGCATCTGCCTCCTTAACATCCTCACTATTTATAGAACTACCACTTTTGTAAACAACAGTTGCGTATTCTTCAAGAACGCCTTTTATATATAAGATTTTATCGTCAGCTATGATTTGCATTTTTTATAAATTGGTTTACATTTCTAGTTAGTACAAAAGTACAAAATATCTCAAATAGTTAATATTTGAATATTCATACGACATAATTTTCTATAAAAAACATAGAAAGGATGTGTGTAATGATTCTGTAGTTTTCGGTCGCCCAGGTAGGGACGTGGTTATTGAGCGAAGTCGAAATACCCCTACGTGGGCGCCCGAAAACTATTTGAACAAATCATAGAACAGATAAAGAACCAAAGGAATTTTTATTTTCTCTCTGCGCTCTTTGCGACTATTTATTCCCGTTTTGAATAAATCACAGGAATAACAGCCGGAACAGCTAAATTTATTATCCATAAAAGAAAAATAGCTATCACAATAGCTGCACTATTTGTTGATATTGTTCCAAAGATAAACAGTGCAATTGACCCACGTATTCCCAAATCAGCAATGGCAAATGATGGTATAATAGTAATTACACCAAAATAGATAGCTATCAACGCTAAGTTTTCAATGTTTATAACATTAAAAAATTGTAAGAAAATAAACAGTTGACCACAAAAAACTATATATTTTACAAGAGAATAGGCGAAAATTAAAATAATTTCCCTGCTATTAAACTCTTTTAAATGCTTTATAAATTGTGCTATTTTATTTTTTCTATTTGATTTTTTCTGTTTTGTAGATAAAAATATAACAACAACTAAAATAGCTAATAAGAATAATAATATAAGTAAGAAATATTTTATAAAATGGGAGTTAACCTTGTTCAGATAGTCATTTTTTACAAAAAATAAACCTACCAAAGCACCTATTCCAATTATTATGTTTTGAACAAAACTTCCCACAAATGAATAACCTATTGCAAACAGCCTAATATCTTTTGGTAATAAAATTGCCCTCGCTGGTGGATCGCCCAATCGTGCAGGAGAAATTATTCCACCCTGAATTCCTTTTAGAACTTGATAAAACGCTTTTTTTATATCTATCTTTTTAAGAGGAGATATTAAAACTTGCCATTTTAAGCTTTCCAATAAAAGTGAGATAAAAAGCAGAACTAATTGTATAACAATAATAGTTGCAAACTCTATTTTACGATTTGAATAGTCAGCAAGAAATTCCCAGTTTGGAAAAGTATATAACTTATAAAAAACAAAAGCTATTGCTGATGCTGATATTAGTACAATTATAACCCTTTTCAAATTCATTTTTTAATTTTTATTATAATAATCAAAATTATAATAATTTTAAGAGAATCCATATTTTGTATTAGTAGATATATACAACCAAGTGTGTCTTCCATAATATTTTACACCATTAATCTACTATTATTATTCATCATTTCCACGAATGTTATACAATCTACCTATTTAGTTCTTATCCTATTATGCTTTTTTATGCTATATTTCTTATCTTTGGCAATCAAAATATAATTTTATATTATTTAGATTGAGTATTTATAGAATGTTTTAAAATATAGTTAACAATGAGTAATCTTATTTCACAAAAAGCCGCAGATAACATTCGTGTTTTATCAGCAGCTATGGTTGAGAAAGCAAAATCAGGTCACCCAGGCGGTGCTATGGGTGGTGCAGATTTTGTACATGTTCTCTTTTCAGAATTTTTAAATTACGATCCAGCAGATAGAACTTGGGTAAATCGTGACAGATTTTTCTTAGATCCTGGTCACATGTCTCCAATGCTTTATTCTATTTTAGCATTGACGGGGACATTTTCTATGGATGATTTATCAAGCTTTAGACAGTGGGACTCTGTTACGCCAGGTCATCCAGAGGTTGATTTTGCAAGAGGAATTGAGAATACATCAGGTCCACTTGGGCAGGGTCATACTATGGCTGTTGGTGCTGCTATCGCGCAAAAGTTTTTAGAAGATCGTTTTGGTTCTTGGTTTGCACATGATATATATGCATTCATCTCTGATGGTGGTGTACAAGAAGAAATTTCACAAGGTGCAGGTCGTATAGCAGGACATTTAGGATTGAATAATCTAATAATGTTTTATGATAGCAATGATGTGCAGCTTTCTACAAAAACAGACGCTGTAACAATTGAAGACACTGCAAAAAAATATGAAGCTTGGGGCTGGAAAGTTGTTACAATTGATGGTAATGACCACGATGAAATTCGCTCAGCAATTAAACAAGCTAAAGAAGAGAAAGAAAAACCATTCCTAATTATTGGAAAAACAGTAATGGGAAAAGGTGCTCGTAAAGAGGACGGATCAAGCTTTGAAGGTCAAGTAAGCACGCACGGAATGCCGTTAAGCGGTGCTGGTGCAAGCTTTGATGAAACGCTAAAGAATTTAGGTGCAGATCCTGCAAATCCGTTTGTTATCTTCCCAGAAGTTGAGGAATTATATAAAAATGTAAACAAAGCAAAAGCAGAATATGCAGCTAAAAAGCGTCAAGAACAAGCAGATTGGGAAGCTAGCAATCCAGAATTAGCTAAAAAATTCCACTCTTTCTTCAATAATGGAACAATAGATTTTGATTTTACTAAAATTCAACAAAAAGAGAATGATGCAACACGCTCAGCCTCAGCAAATGTGTTAGCAGCATTTGCCGACAATGTTGAAAATATGATAGTAATGAGTGCCGATTTAGCAAACTCAGACAAAACAGATGGTTTCTTAAATAAAACAACAGCATTTACAAAAGACGATTTTTCAGGTTCATTCCTACAAGCTGGAGTTGCTGAATTAACTATGGCATCTATTGCAAACGGTATGGCACTTCACGGAGGAGTAATTCCTGTGTGTGGTACATTCTTCGTTTTCAGTGACTATATGAAGCCAGCGGTTCGTTTAGCGGCATTAATGGAGTTGCCAGTAAAATATGTATGGACTCATGATGCTTTCCGTGTTGGAGAGGATGGTCCTACGCATCAACCAGTTGAGCAAGAAGCTCAAATTAGATTGATGGAGCAACTTAAAAATCACAGTGGTGATAATAGTATGGTTGTTCTTCGTCCTGCAGATGCAGAGGAGACAACAGTTGCTTGGAAATTAGCACTTGAAAATGTTAAAACTCCATCTGCACTAATCTTATCACGTCAGAATATTACAAACCTACCAAATGCAAGCTACGAAACATCACTTCAAGCTGCTAAAGGTGCGTATATTGTTACAAAAGATGAAGGTGATATCGACGTCATTCTTGTGGCAAACGGCTCTGAAGTATCTACTTTAGTTGAAGGTGCTAAGTTGATACGTGAGAAAAAAGGATTAAAAGTTCAAATAGTTTCTGCTCCGTCAGAAGGACTTTTCCGTAATCAGCCAAAAGCTTATCAAGATGAAGTGTTACCACCAAATACTCCGAAATTTGGATTAACTGCTGGTTTACCTTCAACATTGTTAGGACTTGTTGGTACTGATGGACTTATCGCAGGAATGGAAAGTTTTGGATACTCTGCTCCATACACTGTTTTAGATGAGAAGTTCGGATATACAGGTCAAGCAGTATTTGAAAAAGTATCAGCATTTTTAGGAAAATAAAAGATTAATCTTTTATAATATATTTAAGGGCTTTACGTTAATTTGTAAAGCCCTTTCTTATTTTTACAGAAAAAACAGCACTTTTACATCATTTTGCACGATATTTATCTTTTTCTAAATAAAAAACTTATATCTTTATACATTGAATTGAATAAACGGAGGATATTTGCTAATTATCTCAAATTTTAAACTATGGAAAAATATCTACAGGAACTAATTGAAAATCAAAGCAGGGTAATAATTCCCGACTTTGGTGCATTTATTAATTCCCGTGATGATGATGAACAACATATTGTTTTTAACAACTTTCTTACTTTTAATGACGGATTATTAATAAGTTATATCTGTGAGGAAGAAGGAATTAATTCTGATCAAGCTCTTGAGAAGGTTAATGAATATATCACTCAAATTAAAAAAGCTCTGTCTGAAAACGGAGAGTATCATATTGAAAAAATAGGGACATTGCACAAAAGTGATGAAGGTTTTATCTCTTTCAGTGAAGAAAAAGTAGAAGAACCAGAAAGTGATGAAGTCCCATCAGAAAGTGAAACAGTTATTGAAGAGATAGAGATAATAAGCCCCGTTAAAGTTGATGAAAATGATCTGCTGATTTTGGATGAAGAAGAGGAGGCAAAAAAAGAACAGGTAGCAGCTGAACCAAAAGCTAAAATAGTGACAACTGTTGAAAAGCCAACTCCGCCTATTCATCATACAACTCATACTACAATTATTAAAGAAGAAAAAACTACAGTTATTGAAGAAAAAAGGAGTAACTCGTGGATATGGATTCTCCTAATATTATTACTACTTATATTTGGTGCTGTTGCTTTATACTTCTTTACACCTGTTTTTGATAGATTTAAAGGAGCGAAAGAAACAGAAACTCCTATTGTGGAAATGGAAATACCAGAAGTAGATGAAGAAGTGGCTATTTCTGATAGTATTGAGCAAGTTGAAGAGATAGTTAAAGAACCAGTTATTATAAGACAACATCATATTATTATCGGAACTTTTAGAGATAATAATATTGCACAACAGCGTGTTGAGAAATTAAAATCTGATGGTTTTGATAAAGCTAGAGTAGTTGAAAATAAAGGGAAATTCCTGGTAAGTATGACTTGGTTTACTGGCATAAGTGAAGCTTTAAGATATCAAGAAAAACTTGCTGGAGTTGATAAAATTGAAAACTGGATTTTATCTATCGACGGTGAAGAATAGATATGATTTTTTATCTAATTATTCTTGTTTTACTTTTAACATATATCGTTTTAATCCTTTATGCCAAAAAAGGGTGGCTCTCTCTTGTTGAAGAAAATCACAACATTTCCAAAGAAGACCTGCCTATGGTTTCGGTAGTCGTTATCTTTAAAAATGAAAAAGATAATTTACCGCAATTACTTAATTCATTAGCAAATCAGCAATACCCATATGATTTATTTGAAATTATTGCAGTTAATGACCATTCTGATGATAATTATGACTATTCCCAATTAAATTCAGAGAACGTTAGAGTTATTAATTCTGTTAATAGTGGAAAAAAAGCTAGTATAAAAGAGGGAATTCATCTTGCTAAGGGTGAAATAATTTTAACCACAGATGCTGATTGTAAAATAGAGCATGGCTGGATAAAATCTATGGTAAACACCTTGTTATCTTCAGATTCTAATATGGTTTTAGGCTCAGTATTATTAACCAATAGTAAACAGAGCTTTTTCCAAAAATTTCAATTAGCTGACTTTTCTGCGCTGCAAATTGTTGGTGCTGGAATGACAGCAAACAAAAATCCAATTTTTTGTAATGCTGCAAATATGGGGTTTTATAAAAAAGATTGGTCAGAAGCTATTAAAATTATAAAAGGAGAAGAGTTTCTGTCAGGCGATGATGTGTTTCTTTTACACGCTTTCAAAAAGCTAGATAAAAAAATTGTTTTTAATAAAAGTAAGGATTCGAAAATATATACATATCCTAAAAAAGACCTGAAAAGCTTTATAAATCAGCGTATTCGTTGGGGAGGAAAAACAGTTGGTTATAATGATGCAACAACTATGTTTGTAGCAATACTGGTTTTTATGACAAACTTATTTTTAGCTTTACAGCTGATTTTAGGTGTATTAGACACATACTTCACACTTACTTTTATTGGTACATTAATTATAAAATCAACAGTTGATTTTCTTTTATTGCGAAGTGGTAAAGAGTTTTATAATATTAAAATAAATTTCTTTCAATTTTTAATATTTTCAACAATCTACCCGTTCTATATAATATATAGTGCCATAATGGGACCTTTTAGGATTAATAAATGGTAATTAATATCAGAGATCTATGAGTTTTACAGTTATAATAATCGCATTTTTATTAATAATTATTTTTATTCTATCCATCGGGTTGATTATCTCTTTGAGGAGAAAAGTTGAAAATAATCAGATAGATTCATTTGCTGACAAACTCAAGTCTCTTGAATTTTCCCTCAACCGTATTGAAGATTCTTTAAAAAATGAATTTTCAATTAATAGAATTGAAAGTAGTAAATCCGCTCAAGAACAGAGGAAAGAGTTAACAGAGGCATTGAGTCTTTTTGGAAAACAGTTTTCCGAGAACACAAATCAACTGAATAATCTGTTGCGTGAGCGATTTACTGATTTTTATCAACAAATATCTATTTCCAATAAAAATCTTGTTGATTCTATAAAAGATATTCGTGATGTGGTTGAAAAACAACTTATCTCTCTTCGTGATGAAAATCAAAAACAGCTTGAGCAAATGCGAATAACAGTTGATGAAAAGCTACAGAAAACATTAAACGAAAGATTGAGTCACTCATTTGAAACTGTTAACAAGCAACTTTTGGCAGTTCAAGAGGGATTGGGCGAGATGAAGAATATTGCCACAGACGTTGGAGGGCTTAAAAAAGTGCTAAGCAATGTCAAAATGCGTGGAACTATTGGAGAGATTCAGCTTGCTATGCTTTTAGAGCAAATTTTGGCTCCAGATCAATATGAAGCAAATGTTAAAACTATTCCATCAAGTTCTAATTCTGTTGAATTTGCTGTAAAACTTCCTGGAAAAGGTGATAGCAAAAGCATTGTATATCTGCCTATTGATGCAAAATTTCCTAAGGATATTTATGAACACCTACTTGATGCCTATGATAAAGGTGAGCCAGAAGCGATTCTCATAGCACAAAAAAATTTAGAGAATACGATTAAAAAAATGGCTAAAGATATTTCAGAGAAATACATTGCTCCACCACACACCACTGATTTTGGAATTATGTTTTTACCTTTTGAGGGGATTTATGCTGAAGTAGTTCGTAAGTCATCACTTTTAACTGAACTACAAAAAGAGTATAAAATTATAGTTACTGGTCCCTCAACCCTTGCAGCAATATTGAATAGCTTGCAAATGGGATTTAAAACTTTAGCTATTCAAAAACGGTCAAGCGAGGTGTGGAATGTTTTAAACTCCGTTAAAACAGAGTTTGGAAAATTTGAAAATATGATGTCTAGAGCACAAAAAAACATTCAAACTGGCCTGAATCAGTTAGATGATGTAATGGGTGTAAGAACAAGGGCTATTCAAAGACAGTTAGATAAAGTAGACTCACTAGAATCTTCTTCTGAAAATGATATTCTTAATCCTTAGACATAAAATTATCAATATTGTCCATTAACCAAATTATATATGGAATAATTAATACTCTTTTCATAATGCTGTTTTATTTAGAAGAATGCAAATATATTTTTTACTATTTCCATATTCCATTGCGCTCTACCCCCAACCCCCTAAAGAGACTAATAACCAAGTGGTTACAAATTCATAATAGGTCTAAAAGTCCCCTTTACCGTGTCTAGCTGAAAGCAAGAGGGAAACAACGTTCAGCGAAGCTAATTTAGGGGTTATACGTTCTATTTTTAAATTTTCTTTTAATGAACAATTTAGAATTATTATGTAAAATCACTCATTCTACTTTAGAATCATTCTAAATTTACAAAAACTAATATGTGTACCAATCACACATAGCCTTTATGTTAACAGACTTTCAACTATTTGTCTCACATTTAATATAAAATAATTTACTGTTTAGCTTTCCTTTTTCGTAAAAAAGTAATAATTTAGCTTAAAATTATTAAAGTGTAACATTAACACTAATAAGGATAAGCATAAATTAAATAGATAGATATGGCAGAAGAAACTCGTGCACTTCACGATGAAATCTCAGTTGACTGTGTGATATTTGGTTTTGATTTTGAAAAACTGAATGTTCTTTTGGTAGATAGAGTGATGTTTGATGTATCAACTGGTAAGAAAATCATCGATGATTTAACTCTAACAGGAAATCATGTTTATGTGGATGAGGATTTAGATGAGGCAGCATCTCGTGTTCTGTTTGATTTAACAGGTTTAACCGATATATATTTAGAGCAATTCAAATCATACGGTTCACCAAGTCGAATAAACTGTGAAAAAGACCGTGCTTGGCTAGAATTTAATGGGCGTGACCCAGACAAACGTATTGTTACCATTGGTTATTACTCACTTCTTGCAACAGATAAAATTACTTTAGAGTGGAAAGGTCGTAATGTGAGTTGGTATCCAGTTGATGATATAAAAGAGCTTGCTTTTGACCACATGCAAATTTTAAATGAGGCACTAGATTCACTACGAACAAAGTTGTTACACGAGCCTGTAGGTTTTGAGTTGTTACCAGAAAAATTCACACTTTCACAACTACAGCGAGTATATGAAATAGTTTTAGGCAAGGAGTTAGATAAAAGAAATTTTAGAAAAAAAGTATCTCGAATGAACTATTTAATTCCACTTGATGAAAAGCAAAAGGGCGTACCGCATAAACCTGCACGCTTATACAGTTTTAATAGAGATATTTATGAAGCTACAAAAGAAGATGTGATGGACTTTGTAGTATAAAACTTATATAATGGCATTGGGAGATAAAATATCTATAAGAGAAAAAATTGGTTATGCACTTGGAGATGGTGCTGCTAATATAGCGTGGCGAGGTGTTTCAACATTTTTGCTCATTTTTTATACAGATGTATTTGGCCTAAATCCTGCTGCTGTAGGTGTATTACTTTTCGTTGCACGCTTTAGTGATGGCGTGAGTGATATGGCGATGGGCATAATTGGTGATAGAACTAAATCAAAATATGGTAAATTTCGCCCATGGATATTGTGGACAGCTATTCCTATGGGAGCTGTGCTTTCATTGCTTTTCACTGCCCCAGACCTAGGCCCTACTGGTAAAATAGTCTATGCATACACTACTTATATAGTATTTACATTAGTATATACTGCAAATAATATTCCCTATGGGGCACTAATGGCGGTAATGACAGGAGATGATAAAGAACGAACAAGTATTGGTTCATATCGAATGGTGGGAGCTTTTGCTGGTGGAATGTTAGTACAAGGTGCGTTGCTTTTTTTGGTTGTATATTTTGGAGATATTAATCCAACATTAAAACTAAATCCAATAGATGAAAGTAGATATGAACTCACTGTTATTTCTGATAAATATGTAGAGAATGTAAATATCAAAACTAAAGCTGGGATAGCACATTTTAATCAAATAGATATTGCTGGTCAAGACACTATAAAACCAACAATAGGTGTTAGTCTTTCAGTGGATGCAGACAGGGAATACAAATTTATTATTTCTGGGGAGGAGAATTTAACAACAGAAAACATTGATGTTATAGACCAACGAAAAGGTTATAGCAATGCCATATATCTTCTTTCAATTATTTTAACAATTTCATTATTAATAACTTTTTACTCAACTAAAGAGCGAGTAAAACCACTTGAAAGCCAGAAGAGCAATTTATTGGAAGATTTAAAAGATTTAATAAAAAATCAACCATGGATAATTTTACTCTTTATAGGGTTAATTTTCCAAGTATATAATTCCATTAAACAAGGAATAGTTGTAATTTATTTTACACACTATCTGCATAATCAGCTAATGGCTGGTACATACATGGTTGCACTTATGATTGCCTCAATTGGCGGTGCAATGGTAACCTCATCATTAGCTCGAAGATATGGAAAACGTAATCTATTTATATATGCATTTTTATTTTCAGGTGCTGTAAATGCACTATTTATGTTCTGCGGCCCAAATGACACATTGAGTATCTTCTCAATTGGAATATTGTCAGAATTTGGAGCTGCAATTTTTCCTACACTTTTCTTTGCTATGTTGGGTGATGCGGCAGATTATTCAGAATTCACAAATGGCAGACGAGCAACAGGTTTGATATATTCTGCAGGTTCATTCTCTACGAAGTTTGGTGGTGGTGTTGCCGGTGCAATTATAGGATTTGTTTTGGCAGCTTTTAAATATAACGGTCAAGATGCTGTTGCCATTGAGGGAGCAATTCCAGGAATAATAATGCTTATGAGTTGGATACCATCAATTGTTGCAGTGATGGGTGCTGCATTGATGACTATTTATCCTTTAACTCAGAAAAAAATGGATGAAATTACAACTGAATTAAATAGAAGAAGGTTAGCTGAAAAAGCTGATAATTAATATAATAATCAATTAAAATTATCATATAAATTTAAAATGAAATACGGGTTTTTTGATGATAAAAATAGGGAGTATGTAATTACAAATCCTGAGACACCATGGCCTTGGATTAACTATTTGGGTAATGAAGATTTTTTCTCATTAATTTCTAATACTGCTGGTGGCTACTCTTTTTATAAAGATGCAAAGTTTAGACGTTTAACACGTTATAGATATAACAATGTGCCAATGGATAACGGCGGTCGTTATTTTTATATCAATGATGGTGGGGATGTGTGGTCGCCGGGATGGAAGCCTGTAAAAGCTGAGTTGGATAAATATGAGTGCCGACATGGCTTAAGTTATACGAAAATATTGGGCGAGAGAAATGGACTAGAAGTTGAAACTCTATTTTTTGTTCCGCTAAAATCTTGGTGCGAAGTTCAAAAAGTAAAGCTTACAAACAACTCTACGAAGCCTAAATCATTCAAATTATTCTCATTTTTGGAGTGGTGTTTATGGAATGCAGAAGATGATCAAAATAATTTGCAACGTAACTTAAATACTGGTGAAGTTGAGATTGATGGTTCTACATTATATCACAAAACAGAGTATAGAGAGAGAAGAGACCATTATGCTTTTTATCATGTTAATTCTGAAATTGATGGTTTCGATACTGACAGAGAGACTTTTGTTGGTCTCTATAATGAGTTTAGCAATCCAAAAGCTGTTTTGGAAGGAAAACCACGCAATTCACACGCTCACGGTTGGTCACCAATCGCTTCTCACTATTTAGAAATTGAGTTGCAACCAAATGAGACTAAAGAGCTAGTCTTTATTTTAGGATATGTTGAAAATCCACAAGAGGAGAAGTGGGAATCTAAAAGCGTAATTAATAAAACTCGTGCAAAAGAGGCTATTGTCAGATTCGATACAGTTGAGAAAATTAATACAGCTTATGATGAATTGAAAACGTATTGGGATGATTTATTAAGTGTTTATTCGGTAAATAGTGGTGATGAAAAGCTTGACCGAATGGTCAATATCTGGAATCAATATCAATGTATGGTTACATTTAACATGTCACGTTCAGCTTCATTCTTTGAAGTAGGTATTGGCCGTGGCATGGGCTTTAGAGATAGTAATCAAGATTTAATTGGTTTTGTTCACCAAATTCCTGAACGTGCAAGAGATCGTATTATTGATATAGCCTCAACTCAGTTTGAAGATGGTGGTGCATATCATCAATATCAGCCTTTAACAAAGCGTGGAAACAATGCTATTGGTGGTAATTTTAATGATGACCCACTTTGGCTAATTCTTTCAACGACTGACTACATAAAGGAGACAGGAGATTTTGCTCTTCTTGACGAATTAGTGCCTTTTGATAATGATGAAAATAATAAAGCACCTCATTTTGACCATATTAAAGCTTCCTTTTATCATGTGGTAAATAATTTAGGTCCACACAATTTACCATTAATTGGCCGTGCAGACTGGAATGACTGTTTAAATTTAAACTGTTTTTCCAATGACCCTAATGAATCGTTCCAAACTACTGAAAACAAAAGCGGAGGTACAGCTGAATCATTAATGATTGCTGGTCTTTTTGTAGTTTATGGTCGTGAATTTATTGATTTGTGCAAACGAATTGGTAAAGATGATGAAGCTGCAGCTGCACAAGTTCATGTTGACAATATGGTTGAAGCTGTAAAAGAGCACGGATGGGATGGAGATTGGTATCTGCGTGCTTATGATTTTTTTGGTAATAAAGTAGGAAGTAAAGAGAATGAAGAGGGGCAAATATTTATCGAGTCTCAAGGCTGGTGCTCTATGGCAGAGATTGGACTTGAAGAAGGAATGGTAGAAAAAGCCTTAGATTCAGTAAAAGAAAGATTAGATTGTGAGTATGGTATTGTTTTAAATAACCCAGCTTATACAAAATATTATATCGAATATGGTGAAATTTCATCTTATCCACAAGGATATAAAGAGAATGCAGGTATTTTCTGTCATAATAACCCTTGGATAATGATTGGGGAAACTATACTTGGCCGCGGAGAAAGAGCTTGGGAATATTACCAAAAAATATGTCCTTCATATTTAGAAGATATTAGCGAACTTCATAAGACCGAACCTTATGTATACTCACAAATGATTGCTGGAAAAGATGCTCACAAACCTGGTGAAGCTAAAAACTCTTGGTTGACAGGTACGGCAGCATGGAACTTTTATGCAATTTCAAGATACATATTAGGTATAAAACCGCAGTATGATGGTTTAATGATAGACCCATGTGTACCTAAAGATTGGAAAGGTTTTGACGTAGTAAGAAAATTTAGAGGAACTACTTATAATATTAAGGTAACAAACCCATCAAAAGTTTCAAAAGGTGTAAAAGAGATACTTGTTGATGGCGAAAAAATCGACGGAAACATTATTCCATTGCAGGATAAGGAAGTCTGTTCTGTTGAAGTGGTTATGGGCTAATACTTATACATTATAATAAACTATACACTATGAAAAATTACTTATTTGTCTTATTATCACCTCTTTTACTACTTGTTGCAAGTTGCAAAGAAGTAGTAGAAGGACCCCAACCTTTGATGATTTATAATCAGGTCGGATATTTTACTAATGGGCCTAAAACACTGTACGTTGCACCTGAAGTTAAAGAGGTTACATTCTTTGACGCCAACAATAATCAGGTATTAAAAGTAATTCCTGAAGATGCAAAACATTGGAACTTAAGTGGCAACTCTGTTAAAAAAGTAGATTTTAGTGAGATGTCCGAAGTTGGTGTTTACAGTATTCTTTTAGACTCTGTTGTTTATAAAACAATTAGAATTTGTGACAATCCTGCTGTATTAGTAAATAAAGCATCACTTAAAGCTTTTTATTATAATCGTTCTGGAACTGAAATTTCGTCAGAATTTGGAGGAAAATTTGCACGTGAAGCAGGTCACCCTGATACTGTTGTTTATGTTCATTCATCTGCTGCAACCAAAGAGAGACCCGAGAATACCGCTCTTAGTCTACCTGGTGGATGGTATGATGCGGGAGATTATAATAAATACATCGTTAATAGTGGGATCACAACTTACACAATGTTTAGAGCATTAGAGGACTTTACAAATTATTACTCTTGCATAAACATTGATTTGCCTGATGCTCAGGATAGTATTCCTGAAATATTGACAGAAACTCTCTATAATTTTGATTGGGTAGTTTCTATGCAGGATTCAAATGATGGTGGAGTCTATCACAAGTTGACAACAAAAGCTTTTGAAGATATGGTTATGCCTAAAGATGCTACAAATGATAGATATGTTATTGTAAAATCAACTTCTGCTGCGCTTAACTATGCTGCTCTTGTAGCTCATGCTTTGGTTGCTATCGAGCCATATAATTGTAAGCTAAATTATGACTTAGATGAGTTGTTAAATAAAGCAATTGCTGCTTGGGATTGGGCTGTAGAAAATCCAGATGATTTATACACAAAACAACCTAAAGATATAAAAACTGGAGCTTATGGCGATAATAATATACTCGATGAGTGGTTTTGGGCTGCATCTGAATTGTATATAGCAACTGGCGATGATAAATATCTTGATGTTGCCAAACAAAATTATAAAAAATTAGATGTTCCAACTTGGGGTGATGTTCGTACATTAGGTGCTATCTCACTTTTGGATAATGTCACTAAACCAAAAGATGAGTGGTTTGAACAACTGAGAGAGGACTATAATTACCTAGTAGATAGTTTGGTAACACTGTCTCAAACAACGGCTTATGGAGTTAGTATTAACGATTTTGTTTGGGGAAGTAATTCACAAGTAGCAAATGAAGGAATGTTGAAGCTATTTGCTTACAAATTAAGCAATGATGATAAATATTTAGCTTCAGCTCTTTCAGATTATGATTATATAATGGGTCGAAATGCTACTGGTTTCTGTTTTGTTACAGGATTTGGTGATAAAAAAGTAATGAATATTCATCATCGTCCATCCGCTGCAAATGGTATGGATGACCCAGTTCCAGGCTTTTTAGCGGGCGGACCAAATATCGATGTTTTTATCGATTGTCCAAAAATAAAAAGAAGTAAAATGCCTGCTCGTTCATTTGTTGATTTAGAATGTAGTTATTCTACAAATGAAATAGCGATAAATTGGAATGCGCCATTGGTATATTTAACTGGTGGTATAAGTGATTTGTATTCGATGAAAAATAAGCAATAATTTTTTCATTACCTTAACGTTTATTTATGAAGAGGCACGATGGTTAAATTTAATCATCGTGCTTTGTTCTTTCATAAAATATTTTTGATTTACCAAGGTCTACCCCTTTTTCCTTCAATGTAATTGATAAAAGCGGTGTTAACTACTTTATTTCCACCCGGAGTTGGATAATTTCCTGTAAAATACCAGTCTCCTTGGTCATTAGGACAAGCTTTGTGCAAGTTTTCAACAGTTTGATAAACTATCTTTATTTCAGCACGTGTTCCTTCAGGAGTTAACATTTCTGCAATTTTATCTGATATCTCTTGATCTTCAAACTCTTTATAGATATCTGTAACATAGTTTACTATCTCTTCTTTTGGAAGATTTTCTTGATCTTTGCACTTTCTGTAAACTTCGTCAATTATGTGTTGCTTACCTTTATCTTTTAATAATTCAATTGTTGCATTAAATGCACAAAACTCATCCATTTTAGACATATCAATTCCATAACAATCTGGATATCTAATTTGAGGAGCTGATGAGATTATTAAGATTCTCTTTGGTTTTAGCCTATCAAGAATTTTAATAATACTATTTTTTAATGTGGTACCTCTCACAATTGAGTCATCGATGATAACAAGCGTATCCTCATCATTTTTCACAATTCCGTATGTCACGTCATAAACGTGTGCAACCATATCTTCGCGAGTCTTATCAGCTGTTATAAAAGTTCTTAACTTAACATCTTTAACAGCAATTTTTTCAACCCGTGGTTCAACAGATAAAATTTCATTCATTTTCTCCGTTGTAATATCTGCGCCAAGTTTTTTTACTTCGTCAATTTTCCATTGAACTAGAAGATCTCTAATACCCTCAATCATTCCATAAAACGCAGTTTCTGCAGTATTGGGTATATATGTAAAAACAGTATCCTCAATATTGTAATCCACCATTTCTAGCACCTTTGGCGCAAATAATCTACCAAGCTCTTTACGCTCTAGATAGATAGATTTATCACTACCTCGAGAAAAATATATTCTTTCAAAAGAGCACGATTTACGCTCTTGCGGAACGCTAACGATCTCTTCTGATACTCTACCATTTTTTTTGATAATTAAAGCGTGCCCAGGTTTCAACTCTTTAACGTCATTAACTCTAACATCTAAAGCTGTTTGAATAACAGGTCTTTCTGATGCTACAACAACAATTTCGTCATCATAATAATAATGAGCGGGGCGTATACCCCAAGGGTCACGAGTTACAAATGCATCTCCATGACCAATTAATCCAGCAACTACATAGCCTCCATCCCACTTTTTACTAGACCTTTCAAGAATATTTCTAACATCAAGATTATCTTCTATCATTGTTGAAATATCTCTGTTTGAATAACCTTGATTTCTAAATTTTCTAAAAAGATATTGATTCTCTTCGTCTAAGAAATGACCAATATTTTCTAAAATAGAAACAGTGTCAGTATAGTCTTTAGGATGCTGACCAAGGTCAATAAGCGTTCTATATATTTCGTCTATATTGGTGAGATTAAAGTTACCAGCTAATGCTAAATTTCGCGATCGCCAGTTGTTTTCACGCATTGAAGGATGGACATATTCTAAACTATCATTGTCATATGTACCATATCTAAGATGTCCTAAATAAAGTTCGCCAACAAAGGGCAGATTATCTTTTGCCCAAATTGGGTCTTCAAATTTATCATTTAATGTTTCTTCGGCGTGTTGAAAGTAGCTATATATCTCAGAAAATACTTCGCCTATGGGGTTTGATTGATTTGATCTTGCACGGTCAAGGTATTTTTGGCCAGCTGGATGGTCGATTTTCAAATTAACAACACCTGCCCCATCCTGCCCTCTGTTATGCTGTTTCTCCATTAAGAGATATAGTTTGTTTAAACCATATCGCCATGTTCCATATTTCTCTTGGTAATATTCTAAAGGTTTTAACAGCCTTATGAGTACAATACCACACTCATGCTTTATTTGATCACTCATTGGTACTTTCTTTCTCTATTTTGTAAAACTGAAAGCAAATTTACCTGAAAAATTTAGCAATTATATGATATTCTATGAAATAATTTTTAAAATGTGTTATTTAAATTCAGAAAGTGAAATTTCAGAATCTCTAACTATGTAACAATTTGGGAAAATACGCTTTGTTCTATTTAATAAATCCAATGCTTCATGTTTGTGTCTAAAGCTTCCAACACGCACTCTCCAAAAGGGAGCATTATATTCTATTTTTAGTTTTTCATCTGGATAGTTTTCAGAAAATTTAGCCCTTGCTTCTTGTGAATCTTTTCTTGCACTAGCACCTGTACCAGAATAAATTTGTATTCGATAACCCTCAACGGTAGTTCCTCGTTTATTTTTTTCAATATATCTCTCTGTTAGAGATTTTATATCATCGCTTTGCTCTATTTTTATCTCACCTTTTGAATACTGCTTCTCATCAAGTTTATCAAAAATAGTATTGCTTTGCCCATAAATATTGCAAAAAAAAGTAGTACTATAAATAATAGTAATTACTAATAATAATCTCATCTGTATATAATATTCTAAAATTACTGCTTTTCAGGTACAGCAAATATTGGTAAATCTGAAATATTTAATAACTCATTTGTAAAGGGATTAAATATACTTTCAAACGGATTAATTCCCTTCTTAACCGCTAATGCAACAATTCCCACCTCTTTTGAATGCGCAAGCTCCATAAGCTCTATAGGATTTTCAAGACCATCTTTCATATAGTATTCTGCTTTTAAATCAGAATGCTTTTTAATATACTTTTCAACTTGCGAAACGTATGAGTTTACTCTACCTGGCACTTTCCAGCGTTTCTTTGGAGTAATACCACACACAACAATATCTAAATTAAGCATCTTTGCAAATGAAACAACTTGAGGAACTATTCTTCTGCTAACTTTCTCAACTTGAATTGGCAAAAGAAGCTTACCAGCTTTATCAAATTGCATATTTTGTCTTACAGCTAAAACAGGACAAGGAGCATTAGATATTAATCTATATGCATTACTACCTAACCAACGATCTTCAAAACCAGACATACCATGAGTACCAACAACAATCAAATCAGAGTCATTGTAATGAGCTTGGTTACGAATTTCTCTAACTACGTTACCCTCTCTTATTTTCACATCAAAGACTCCATTTTCAACAAGATAAGAATCCTTATGCTCTTCCATTAGTTGTGTTAAATTCTGATTTGCATTAGCTGCTAAAACCGCCTCGATATTATCTTTTGCAAAATCGGGCATATATTTATTACTGGTTTTTATGTGCAATAATTGTACGTTAGAATTTAATGAATTAGCTATCTTAATAGCTATCTTTATTGCTAATATAGATGTCTCTGAAAAGTCTACGGGAACTAATATTTTCTTCATATTACAAAATTTAAACTGACGTAATATCTCTCTTTATATTAAATCTGTATAAAAATAATAGATTAATTGATAAAAATCTCATATTCCTTACAATTTAATGTTAAAATACGAATAATTATGAAATAATAGAACTAAAAAAGCCCGAAATAACACCTAAAAACAAAAATAAGTAAGCTTTTTATTATTTTTTATAGATTAATATTTTTCTACTAAAATTGTTTGATGTAAATTTATCAAAAACTATTTTATAAAATTAATGAGCTATATAAACAAATTAGACTTTGATTCAATTCGACCTTATGAAGACCATGAGATTCACGAAGTCTTCGAAAGATTAAAAAACGAAGAGTCATTTATGAATCTTATTTCATTTTTATACCCTGAAATACAGGCAGATAAATTTATGAATCAACTGTCTAATATGACTTCTATTAAGCAGTTTCAAGAAGAAGTAGTTTCACTATATGTAAAAAATGTTTTGAAAAACACCTCGACTGGAATTACCTCACGAGGATTAGAAAATTTAGACCCAAAAGAGTCATATCTTTTTATATCAAACCATAGAGATATTGTACTAGATCCAGCTATTTTAAATATTTTATTGTTTGAACATGGATTTAACACTACAGAAATAGCAATTGGTGATAACCTACTTATTTTTCCGTGGATAACCGATTTAGTAAAACTAAATAGAACTTTTATTGTAAGAAGGAATCTCTCCGCTAGAGGAATTATGGAGAGTTCAAGAGTTTTATCTCACTATATTCGTCACGCATTAAATGACAAAAAACATAGTGTTTGGATTGCCCAACGTGAAGGACGTTCAAAGGATGGAAATGACCGAACACAAGTGAGTCTCCTGAAAATGCTAAATATGAGTGGAAAAAATTCACTTATAGACAATTTTAAAGAACTGAAGATTGTTCCTGTTTCAATATCTTATGAGCTTGATCCATGCGACTACCTTAAGGCTGAGGAGTTTTATAATAAAAGTATAAATCCAGACCATGCTAAAACATCTGACGATGACTTAAAGCATATGGCAAAAGGACTTGAAGGATATAAAGGAAGAATACATTTTGCTTTTGGGAAACCAATACAAAATGAATTAAAACCAATAAATGCACTTACAATCAAGAACGAGCAATTTAATGCTGTGGCAGAACTTATAGACAAACATGTGCATGCGAATTATATGTTGTGGCCAAATAATTATATAGCATGGGATCAACTAAATAATAATGATGAATATAAAGACTTTTATACATCAGGAGAAAAAGAAAAATTCCTCACTTATATAAATGATTATCTTGAAAAAACCGAGCATGATAAAGAGTTCATCAAAAACTCCCTACTCGAAATGTATTCAAATCCGTTATTAAATAAATTGGAGAAATAAATCAATGAAGAATGAACAATGGGTTGATTGATTTTTACCATTGCTTCGTTTTTTGTGACAGAATTTTTTACCTATGGAGTAACAAATAAATTTGTTATAGTTTTTTATTCAAATCCTGTCTTCCGACAATTGCCATTATTTCAACAACATTTTCATTTATTCTATAATAAATACTGTCAACTCCGCATACACATCGCCTATATCCTTTTTTTATATAATCCACAGATTCAAAAGAAAAGGGTCGTTCAGCAATAATATCAAAATACTCAAAAAAAGATTCAAAATATTTGTCAGCTTGAACCATTCCAAATTTTTTAACACCATAATGATGGATTCGAATTAAGTCATCTTTTGCTTCATTTGTAAGTTTGTATTTAGCCATTTAACAAAGACTTTGATTGAGCTAAAATACTTTCTTTACCGTCAGTCGTAAATCCACTATGTTCAGCTTTTTCTAATTTAGACCGAATCCAATCAATTTGAACTTGTTGTTTTCGAGCTTGTCTAATCAAGTCGTTAACCAATTCACTTTTGCTTGAATACTCTTTACTTTCCACTTGGGCATTTAACCAATCAGCATTTGGTTTTGTAAATGATATACTTTGTCTTGACATAATTCAATGTTTTGGTGTAAATTTACATCAAAATCGAACCATTTGCAAATTATAAAACGTTGGATTGAGCCTGAATAAGACATTGACCATTTCTCATTCTCCATTGCCCATTGAAAAATTATACATCAATTACAACGATATCCTCAAGAATTGGCGGACCTGCATTCGAAATATCTTTATCAACGATCATCGGTCGCCCACGTAGGGGCGCCCCTACGTGGGCGACCGATGAATTTATGCGAATATTCATTGAGCATATTTCATTGATAATTTTTATTCTTTATCCCCATCAATTTTCAAATATCTTATCACAACAAACCCAGGTATGGTGCAGAGAGTAACCCAAATAAAGAATTTATCATAACCCATAATTTCCTGTAACCAACCCGAAATCATTCCTGGTATCATCATTCCCAAAGCCATAATACCTGTAGAAATTGCATAATGTGCAGTTTTATTTTTTCCATCGGAAAATTGGATTAGATAAAGCATAAAAGCGGTAAATCCAAATCCATAACCAAACTGTTCAAACCCAACGGCAAAACTTATTACCCAAAAATTTTCGGGCATTGCGTAGGATAGATATACATAAGCTAAATTGGGTAAGTTCATAGCCAATGCCATCGGCAGAATCCAATATTTAAGACCTTTACGAGATGCTACAATTCCGCCCAGTATTCCACCAATTGTTAATGCTAAAATTCCGATTGTACCATACGCTACTCCAACTTCTTTGGTAGAAAGTCCTAAACCACCAATCTCGCGTGAATCCATCAAAAAAGGTGTTGCCATTTTTACCAATTGTGCTTCACCTAATCTAAATATTAAGATAAAAATCAATGAGGCAACAATATTCTCTTTTTGAAAATATGATGCAAATGTTTGCCAAAACTCTTTTAGTGTGAGTGAGTTACTATTTGAATCACTTGCAGGTTTTGGTAAAATAAAATGGTGATAAATGAGAAAAAGAATAAATAGAACTGCTAACACAATGAAAGTAAAGCTCCAAGCTGTTGTTGGCAGTTCAAATTTTTCTTCAAAATATCCTGCTAAAATCACCAACAATCCTTGACCAGATATCATTGCAATTCTGTAAAAAGTACTCCTTATTCCAATGAAATAAGCCTGTTTCTCTTTGTCCAGTCCCAACATATAAAAGCCATCAGAAGCAATGTCGTGAGTTGCTGAGCTGAAAGCTAACAACCAAAAGAACGCTAAACTATATCTAAAAAATGAAGATGTGGGCAAAGTTAAGGCAACACCTGCCAAACCTGCACCAATCACGAGTTGCATTAATAAAATCCACCACCTTTTAGTCTTGAAAAGGTCAACGACAGGACTCCATAACGGTTTTATAACCCACGGCAGATATAACCAACTTGTGTAAAGTGCAATTTCTGTATTTGAAATTTCAAGGCGTTTATACATAACCACGGCAACCGTCATAACAATTACGTAAGGGAGACCTTGAGCAAAATATAGCGAAGCCACCCACGCCCACGGATTTCTTTCTTTATTCATTGCGTTACTATTTTTTATCTAAATATCTACTTTAGCTGGACTAAAAGTCTCTTTTACCGCGTCTCGTCGCAGGCGAGAGGCAAACGAAGTTCAGCGTAGCTAATTTAGGGGTGGCCTGTAATGCAAATTTTATATTTTAATTTTGTTCTTTTCCTTTTCATTGTTTTACCCCCGTCCCCCTAAAGGGGTGCTACCCTATAACGTAAAAAACAAACGTGATATTCATTACATATCAATCGTCATTTATTCATTTTAAATAGTAGGTCAAAACAAATAAAAGTAATCTTTTTTATCACTTTATCTATATTATTAAAAACTTCATCATTACTAAATTTTATAACAACACCTCTCTGTTTATATCAAATTTACCACATTCCTGCCAAATGTTATTAGTTGTGCAGACTAAAAGTCCCCTTTACCGCGTCTCGTCGCAGGCGAGGGGGAAACGAAGTTCAGCGAAGCTAATTTAGGGGTAAATGCGTAATGTAAATCTAATTTTCATTAGTTCAACTAGGTTCACTGCATCGCTTTCAACTCTCAACTTTCATCTTTCAACCCTTATCGTTTTACCCCCGTCCCCCTAAAGGGGTGCTACCCCAAAACTTAAAAAAACATATACATCAAATGCTTCCTAAT
>CAZHHH010000017.1:0-31466 GCA_964532085.1 uncultured Marinilabiliaceae bacterium | reverse complement strand
GTTTTCAACATAAATACTTTGTTTAAAAACGGTCAACCTATATCAGGGAATGACAAAAATTGTACATTGATAATTGAACATTGATAATTGAACATTGAAAGGCATTGAACTCCTATTTCAACCGTTTGCATTTAATGTTTCAACAATTCTTAAAAAAGAAACTAAAAATAAAAAATGCTTTGCAATCGGTTGAAACAAGAGTTATAGTGTAGTGTACTAATAGTTTATATAATTTTCCTTCAAATAAAGATGACATTTTTATCAATATATTCTATTTTTGTAAAAGAATCTATCACAACTTCGCAGTAAACAATGATAAAGATTTTCAGTTCTGACTTATCTTTACATTTTATAACATACTACTTTAAGTGAACCATTTAATCTTTTTCAACAAATTGATTGAAACGATTCATTTTGTTTTTTATCAACGAAAAGAATCTTTTAAGGACAGATAATATTAATAAAAAAGAGATGAAACAACTACCACGTTTATCGACAAGGCAAATCTGGAATATGAGTATCGGATTTTTGGGTATTCAGTTTGGGTTTGCGCTCCAAAATGCGAATGCTAGTCGTATTTTGCAAAACTTTGGTGCCGACATTGAGCATCTATCTTGGTTTTGGCTGGCCGCTCCAATCACTGGAATGATTGTTCAGCCAATTGTTGGGCATTATAGTGACAAAACTTGGAACAGACTTGGTCGTCGTAGACCATATTTCCTATTTGGTGCTATTTTTACAGCAATGGCTTTAATATTTATGCCAAACTCAGCGTCATTAGCTGCATTTATTCCACCAATGTTTGTTGGTGCAGGTATGTTAATGATTATGGATGCATCTATTAACGTATCGATGGAGCCATTTAGGGCACTAGTTGCCGATATGCTTCCTGACGAGCAGAGAACCAAAGGCTTTTCAATACAGACTACATTAATTGGTATAGGAGCTGTAGCTGGCTCGTGGTTAACCTACGTACTTGCAGAATGGTTTGGAGTATCAAAAATAGCTGAACCTGGTCAAGTTCCAGACAACGTTATTTTCTCGTTCTATGTGGGTGCAGTTGTTTTATTAGCTGCAATAATTTGGACAGTTGTTACAACAAAAGAGTATTCTCCAAAACAGCTTAAAGAATTTGGTATTGAACAAGAGAAGGAGGAGAATAAAGTAAAACGTTCTGGCTTTTCACAAATAATGAGCGATTTTGCCTCAATGCCAAAAACTATGAAGCAATTAGGACTAGTACAGTTCTTCTCGTGGCTAGCACTTTTTGGAATGTGGGTATTCACAACACCTGCCATAGCACAGCACATTTACAAACTGCCAGCAAATGACACGTCATCAGCATTATATAATGACGCTGGAAACTGGGTAGGAATATTATTTGGAGTATATAATGGTGTTGCTGCAATTTTTGCAATGGCATTACCAATTATTGCTAAAAAGATAAATAGAAAAAGAACACATGCTCTATCATTGATAATAGGTGCAATTGGTCTACTTTCTATATATTTCATAAAAGACCCTAAAATGTTATTACTCCCAATGTTTGCTATTGGAATAGCTTGGGCTAGTATTTTATCTATGCCTTACGCGATGTTAGCAGGCTCAATTCCAGCTGCAAAAATGGGAATTTATATGGGCTTATTCAACTTCTTTATTACGATTCCACAAATTGTAAATGGAGTATTTGGAGGACCTATAATTAAAAGAGTTTTTGATTCACAAGCAATTTATGCACTAATAATAGCTGGTATAAGCTTATTAATAGCAGCAGTTGCAGTCATATTTGTTGACGACAAAGAGACAACAAGTAATTATTCTAATTAATATTAATTCATTATTGTAAATTGACAATGATAAAAGCTTGTATTTTTGATTTGGATGGCGTTATCGTGGATACTGCAAAGTTTCACTATATCGCTTGGAAACAGCTAGCTAACGAAATGGGATTCGACTTTACTGAAGAAGATAACGAAAGACTAAAAGGCGTTAGCAGAATGGCTTCGTTAGATATTCTTTTAGAAATTGGAAATATAGATTTAGAACAATCTAAAAAGGAAGAGCTAGCTGAGAAAAAAAATGAGGTATATCTTTCTCATATAATGAAAATGGGGCCTGAGGAAATTTTACCTGGTTCTAAAGAGATACTTAATGCTTGCAGAGAAAACAACATTAAAACAGCACTTGGCTCAGCAAGTAAAAATGCAATGACAATTTTGAATAGATTGCAACTAACTGATCTATTTGATGTGATTATTGATGGTAATAAAACCACAAAAGCTAAACCAGACCCTGAGGTTTTCTTAAAAGGAGCTGAAGAACTTAATGTTCCAGCAGAAGAATGTATCGTTTTTGAAGATGCCGAAGCAGGTGTTGAAGCAGCTTTAGCAGCAAATATGAGATGCGTTGGTATTGGAAGCCCTGAAAATCTAAATAAAGCACACAAGGTGGTTGATGGCTTACATCAAATAACTATTGATATGTTAAACCAAATTTAAATCCTGAAACAGATGAAAAAACATATAAAAGCAGATGAGTGGTTGATTATTGAAGAGGATTTTAATCCTGATAATCAGAAAGCTTCAGAGAGTCTTTTTAGCCTTGGAAACGGAGCTATGGGACATAGAGCAAATTTTGAAGAAAAATATAGTGGTCCTACCTTGCAAGGTAATTATATTGCTGGTGTATACTATCCTGACAAAACAAGAGTTGGATGGTGGAAAAATGGATATCCAGAATATTTTGCAAAAGTTTTAAATGCTCCTAATTGGGTAGGAATAAATATAGAAATTGAAGGCGAGCAATTAGATCTTTATAAAGCTAAAGAGATTAACAACTTTGTTAGAATTCTTGATATGAAACAAGGAATTTTAACAAGAAAATTTAATGCAACTCTTACTAATGGTAAAGAAGTTAGCGTGGAAGCACAAAGATTTCTTAGCATGGATAACAATGAAGTTGCAGCTATTAAATACTCTGTTATTCCAGTAAACTTTGATGGAAATATCACTTTCGAAACTTACATTGATGGTGATGTAAGAAATGAGGATTCGAACTACGATGAGCAGTTCTGGAATATTCTTGAAACAAAAAGTAATGACAACAACTCTGTTTTACTTTCACAAACGAAAAAGACAGATTTCAGAGTAGCTTTTGCTCAGCACATTAAAATTAATGATGATAATGCAAAGTTGTCATCTTCAAATAATGAGAAGATTGTTAAAAATATCTATGAAGTACAAGCAAAAAAGGGTAAAACAATCACATTAGAAAAATATGTAGGAATTACTAGCTCCTTAAATCACTCTTTTGATGAGTTAACTGCAACTGCTACAAAGCAGTCAAAAGCAGCTATGGAGACAGGCTTTGATGCTCTTTTAGAAGCACACATAGCTAAGTGGAATTCCATTTGGAAACATAGTGATATCAAAATATCTGGAGATATTGAAGCACAACAAGGTATTAGATATAACATCTTCCACCTAAACCAAACATATACTGGTGAAGATGAAAGATTAAATGTGGGACCTAAAGGGTTTACAGGCGAAAAATATGGTGGCACAACTTATTGGGATACAGAAGCATATTGCGTACCTTTCTTTATCGCAACTGCACCTCAACATGTAACTAGAAACCTACTTGTATATAGATATAAACATTTACAAAAAGCTATTGAAAATGCAGAAAAGCTTGGTTTCACAGATGGAGCAGCTCTTTACCCAATGGTAACAATCAATGGTGAGGAGTGCCACAATGAGTGGGAAATTACATTTGAAGAGATTCACAGAAATGGAGCAATGGTTCACGCAATTTTCAATTACATACGCCATACAGGCGACGAAAATTACCTAGCTGAGTATGGACTAGAAGTACTTATTGCAATTGCAAGATTCTGGGCTCAAAGAGCGACTTTATCAACTGCGCTTAACAAATATGTAATTTTAGGAGTTACAGGACCAAATGAGTATGACAATAACATCGACAACAATTGGTATACAAATAAAATTGCTACATGGTGTTTAGAATATACAATAGAATCTATTCAAAAAGTGAAAAAAATTGACGCTGATAGATACAATGAAATTGTTAAAAAAATATCATTCAATGAAAATGAAGAGACAAAAAAATGGGTAGATATTAAGGATAATATGTATTTCCCATATAATGAAGAGCTTGACATTTTTATGCAGCAAGATGGCTATATGAACAAAGAACAAACACTAGCAAGTGAGTTGCCTGAGGAGATACGCCCAATCAACCAACATTGGTCATGGGATAGAATACTTCGTTCACCATTTATTAAACAAGCTGATACTCTTCAAGGAGTTTACTTCTTCGAAGATGAGTTTGACAAAGCATCTATCAAAAGACACTTTGAGTTTTATGAACCACGCACTGTTCATGAGTCGTCACTATCGCCATGTGTTCACGCAATTTTAGCTGCAAGAATTGGCAATATCGATAAAGCTTATGAAATGTATCTGAGAACAAGCCGACTTGATTTAGATGATTATAACAAAGAGGTTCATGAAGGTTTGCATATTACAAGTATGGCAGGTACTTGGATGTCAATTGTAGAAGGGTTTGGAGGTAAACGAATCATTGATAACCAGCTACATTTTAATCCAATAATTCCAAGCCAGTGGGATAGCTATGACTTTATGGTAACATTTAGAGGAAATCAATTGGAGATAATTGTTTCACAAAATGATGTTATTATAAAATCGCACGCAGAGAGTGATTCAACTCTGTTTGTATATGATAAAGAAATTACTGTGAAAGCTAAAGCTGAAGTAGTAATACCAATAGAGCAACCTGAAATGGTAGAGGCTTAATTAAATAGACTATTATGAAAAAGAAATTTTCATTACAATCACTAACAATAGCAACTATTTTAATTTTCAATTTTTTATTGCCAGCAAATTTGCTGGCAATAAATATTGAGAAATTAGAACCAAGTTCATGGTGGATAGGATTTGAAAATCCAACTGTACAACTTCTTGTATATGGTAAAGATATATCCACAACTCGACCACACATCAATTATGATGGAGTAGAAATTAAAAATATTATATTAACCGAAAATCCTAATTATCTATTTTTAGATTTAAATATTTCTGATAATACAAAAGCTGGAGATATTAAAATAGAGTTCAAAAAAGGCAAAAAAACTGTCACTTCATATAATTGGATGCTAAATAAACGAGAAGAAAACTCTGCCTTAAGAGAAGGTTTCAACTCATCTGACGCAATGTATCTTATTATGCCTGACAGATTTGCAAATGGTGACCCAAACAATGACACTGTTAAAGGAATGAAAGAGAAGGCTGATAGAGATGAGCCTTATGGAAGACACGGTGGCGACATTAAAGGGATTGCTGACAACTTAGATTATATAACAGATTTAGGTTTTACAGCACTTTGGATTAATCCTGTTCTAGAAAATGACCAACCAGAAACCTCATATCACGGCTATGCAATCACAGACTTTTATAATATAGACCGTAGATTTGGGAGCAATGAGGATTTTAAAAAGTTGGTAGAAAAATCTAATAAAGAGGGTGTTAAAATCATTATGGATATGGTATTTAATCACTGTGGAAGTGAACATTGGTGGATGAAAGATCTACCAGCTAAAGATTGGATAAATCAGCATCCTGAATTTACTCGCTCAAACTACAGATTAAGCACTGTTTCAGACCCATACGCATCTAAATATGATTTTGAACTTACAACTCGCGCATGGTTTGATGTTACAATGCCTGATATGAATTTAGAAAATCAACTTGTATTAAACTACTTTATTCAAAACAGTATATGGTGGATTGAATACTCTGGACTACAAGGAATAAGAATGGATACATATCCATATCCCAACAAAGAGGGAATGGCAATTTGGATGCAAAGAATCACTCAAGAATATCCAAATTTCAGCGTAGTTGGCGAATCTTGGATTGGTCAACCATCTAAATTAGCATATTGGCAAAAAGACTTCCCAAATAGTGATGGCTATAACTCACATCTGAAAGGATTAATGGATTTCCCTCTTGCAGAAGCAATGGGAAGAGCATTTAACGAAGAAGAAGGATGGAGCGAAGGCTTGATGAGACTTTATGACATTTTAGCTGACGACCATCTATATAGATATCCGTTCGACTTAGTGGTTTTTGCTGAGAATCACGATATGGGGCGTATGGCACATTTTCTACAGAATGATTTAAGAAAAATGAAAATGGCTACTACATTCTTGGCTACAGTTAGAGGTATTCCACAATGGTACTACGGGAGTGAACTATTAATGGATGGTGATGGAGCTGAGCATTCTGAAATCAGAAAAGATTTTCCTGGTGGATGGGAAAGTGATGAAACAAATGCATTCACCAAAGAGGGAAGAACAGACGAACAGAACGAAATGGTAAATCACCTTAGAAAAGTTATGCAGTACAGAAAAAACAAAGAGATACTACATACTGGTAATACTGTTCATTTTATCCCAGAAGACAATGTTTATATATTTTTCCGATACAACGAAGAAGAAGCTGTTATGACAATTTTAAATAGCAACGAAGAGGATAAAACATTTTCTCTAAAAAGATTTGAAGAAGTTCTCTACAAATATTCTGAAGGAAAGGATATAATCTCAGATAAGAGTTTCAAATTAAATGAAACTTATACCATTCCAGCGATGGAAAGTGCAATAATTGAACTACAATAAATAAAAGATATGCTTAAAAAAATAGGATTTATATTTTCAATAGCAATACTTTTTGCTGCATGTCAGCCAAAAGAAGCTATTCAAAAAACAAGTAACGCAAAAACACCTAAATGGAGTGAAAGTGCAGTTATTTATGAAGTAAACACACGTCAATATTCAGAGGAAGGTACTTTTGAAGCTTTTGAAAAACATCTTCCACGATTAAAAGAGTTGGGTGTTGATATTTTATGGTTTATGCCTATCCACCCAATTGGAGAGAAAAATCGCAAAGGTACACTTGGTAGCTACTATTCAATCTCTGACTATAGGGGAATTAATCCAGAATTTGGAGATATAGAAGACTTTAAAAGAATTGTTAAGAAGTCTCAAGAGTTAGATATAAAAATCATTATAGATTGGGTTGCAAACCATACAGCGTGGGATCATAGCTGGATAGAGACCAATCCCGAGTTTTATGAAAAAGATTCTGTTGGGAACATATTTGCTCCATACGACTGGGAAGATGTGGCTCAACTTGACTTCACAAACGAAGAACTACGCAAAGCTATGATTGCTGATATGCATTTCTGGATAGAGGAAATCAATATCGATGGTTTCAGATGCGATGTTGCAGGAATGGTACCTACAGATTTTTGGGAAACTGCACGCCAAGAACTTGACGAAATAAAAGAGATCTATATGCTTGCAGAAGATGAGTCAGAACTTGACTTACTCAACAATGCTTTCAATAGTAATTATGGTTGGGAAATTCATCATATAATGAATGATGTTGCAAATGGCGAAAAAAATGCACAAGATATTATCGCTTATTTTGAAAAAATAGAGAAAGAGTATCCGATTGGCTCCTACCCTATGCAATTTACAACGAATCATGATGAAAATAGCTGGAATGGAACAACTGAAGAGAGAATGGGCGTAAGTAAAAACACTTTTGCAGCTCTTACTTTTGTAATGGAAGGTATACCTTTAATTTACAGCGGTCAAGAAGCTGGATTAGCAAAAAGATTAGAGTTTTTTGAAAAAGATACTATTGTATGGGATAATCTAGAAACATCAGAATTATATAAGAGCTTAACAAAACTAAAAAAAGATAACAAAGCTCTTTGGAATGGTAATTCAGGTGGTAAAATGAATTTTATTTCAAGCAACGAAACTGAAAAAGTGTTATCATTTTATAGAGAAAAAGAGGATAATAAAGTAGTCGTAGTTTTCAACTTATCTAATGATAAAGTTAGTGTTAACCTAGATACTATTATAGATGAAGGAATGAAAAATTACAACAATAACGAAGAATTGAACGAAGCTATATCAGAATTTGATTTAGAAGCTTGGGAATATCTGATTTTCACAAATTAGAACTCATATTTACAAACAACTATAAATGCAAAAGCCCTTTCTTTTCAGGAAGGGCTTTTTATTTTACTGTTTTTTGTATTAGAACATTGTTCCAGATTATCCATTAGAAAGAAATAGGCAATGGCTATAAACAACATTGTACATTATAATTGTACATTGATAATTAATATAACTAATTGCTTCACAAACAAAATTGTCATAAAAGAGAAAATTATTAACTCAATTATTGCATTTTACAAAAAATAAAAACTATCTTTGCACCCGAATAAATTTTTATATATAAATTATGTATTTAAGTAAAGAAGTAAAAGAGGAAATCTTCGCTAAATACGGGAAGTCTAATTCTGATACTGGTTCACCAGCGAGCCAGATTGCATTATTTTCATACCGTATCAAGCATTTAACTGAACATTTAAAGTTAAATAAGAAAGATTATAGTACTGAACATGCGTTGGTAAAATTAGTAGGAAAACGAAGAAGACTACTAGATTATCTTAGAAAGAAAGATATTGAAGCGTATAGAGCTTTAATTAAAGATCTTGGAATTCGTAGATAATTTACCAAAGAAGAAATTTAAAGGCAGCCTTAATACAAGGTTGCCTTTTCTTTTTTAATCATAAAACAGAAAATATTTATCACATTATTTTCATTTTTTGCAAATATTTTTAATTAGAATAATATATATACTTATATATTCATTACATTTGTTCGAATAAATTAGTAAGATATGATAAAACCAATTGAAAAAGAGATTGATCTTGGTGATGGTAGGTCAATCATTATTGAAACAGGCAAGCTTGCTAAGCAAGCAGATGGCGCTGTTGTTGTCAAACAAGGCAACACATTTTTATTAGCCACTGTTGTTTCAGCACAAGAAGCCAAACCGGGCACAGATTTTATGCCTTTAACGGTTGAATACAAAGAAAAGTACGCAGCAACAGGACGTTTCCCTGGAGGTTTTTTAAAAAGAGAGGGACGTGCCTCTGATTATGAGATTTTAATTTCAAGATTAGTAGATAGAGCGCTACGCCCACTTTTCCCTGATGATTATCATGCAGATACATTTGTAAATATTGAACTTATCTCTGCAGATGAAGATAGCACACCAGATGCTTTAGCAGGACTAGCAGCTTCTGCAGCTCTTGCAGTTTCAGACATTCCTTTTAAAGGTCCAATATCTGAGGTACGAGTAGCTAGAATAGATGGAGAACTAGTAGTTAATCCAACAGCAACAGCATTAAAAGAAGCTGATATGGAAATAATAGTTGGTGCAACCTACGACAATATCATGATGGTTGAAGGTGAGATGGACGAAGTCTCAGAAAGCGACCTACTTGAAGCTATGAAAGTTGCTCACGAGGCTATTAAAATACAATGTAAAATACAAGAAGAGTTAACTGAACTTGTAGGAAAAACAGAAAAAAGAGAATACTCACACGAAGAGAGTGATGAAGATTTAAAACAAAAAGTGTGGGATGAAACATATAGCAAAGCTTATGAAGTTGCAAAACAAGCAAATCCTAATAAGCATGAAAGACTTGACAACTTAATGGCAATTAAGGAGCAATTTATCGAAAACAATTTTGCTGATGTTGAAGAAGAAGAAATCCCTACTGATTTAATTAATAAATATTATCACGAAGTAGAAAAAGAAGCTGTTAGAAGATTAATGTTAGATGATAACATTAGGCTTGATGGTAGAAAGATGGATGAAATCAGACCAATTTGGAGTGAGATTGATTATCTACCAAGAGCACATGGTTCTGCAATATTTACACGTGGTGAAACTCAATCATTAACTACTGTTACTCTAGGAACAAAACTAGACGAAAAGCTTATTGATGGGGTATTAGAGCAAAAAACAGAAAGATTCTTATTACACTACAACTTCCCTCCTTTCTCAACTGGTGATGCAAGACCATACAGAGGAACTGGAAGACGTGAAGTTGGACATGGTAATTTAGCTCTTAGAGCGCTTCAAGGAATGATTCCTGAAGACATACCATACACAATACGAATAGTATCTGACATTTTAGAATCAAATGGTTCATCATCAATGGCAACTGTTTGTGCAGGCACATTAGCTTTAATGGACGCAGGAGTTCAAATTAAGAAACCTGTTTCAGGTATAGCCATGGGTCTAATAACTGACACTGGAAGTGATAAGTTTGTTGTACTTTCAGATATTCTTGGTGATGAAGACCACCTTGGAGATATGGACTTTAAAGTAACAGGAACTAAAGATGGTATTACTGCAGTTCAAATGGATATAAAGGTTGATGGTCTTCCATATGAAGTATTAGAACAAGCACTAAGTCAAGCTAAGGCCGGAAGATTACATATTCTTGATAAAATTACTGAAACAATCAGTGAGCCACGTGATGACTATAAGTCATATGCTCCAAGAATTGTATCAACCAGAATACCAAAAGAGATGATTGGTGCTATTATCGGACCTGGTGGTAAAATTATTCAAGAGATACAAGCAACTACAAACACTGTTATAACAATAACTGAAGAAGAAAAACACGGTGTAGTTGCAATTTCTGCAGCAAATAAAGATGATATAGATGCCGCACTAGAAAAAATTAATGCAATAGTTGCTATTCCAGAAGTTGGTAAAGTCTATAAAGGTAAAGTAAAATCAATAGTACCATTTGGTGCATTTATTGAAGTCTTACCTGGTAAAGATGGACTACTTCACATATCCGAAATAGATTGGAAGAGAACCAATGCTGTTGAAGATGTTTTAAAAGAAGGTGAAATAGTAGAGGTGAAACTTATCGATATAGACCCAAAATCAGGGAAAATGAAACTTTCAAGAAAAGTATTACTACCAAAAGATAAAGAATAGTAGTAAAAAACATAAATATTAAATAAGAACGGGTTATCTTTATGAGAATAAGATAACTCGTTCTTATTTTATATAGACAAAAATTATAATAACAAATTGTAATAAAATAATTTTTACACGAACTTTGAGATAAATAGAAAAAAAGTGGACAAAAATAGAAAAAAAGAGGATAACTTAACAGTTAGAGAGTGGTATAACCTACTTACTATCAGGCTTGAAAATGCTCCAAGAGAAGCTTCTAGATTTTACAATCTACAATTATTGCCACGACTTATGCACCAATTACAAAAACACAGTGCAAATTGTGAAATATGTAAAGACAATTTTGACAACCTAGATAACGACACAAAGCATATTATCACATGGTTTAAAAACGAAGGAGAAGAACTTAAAAAATATCAACATACTATAGAATCCTCAATAAAACATTTGCAAACTAACCACTATGTTTATGCAAAAGGTCTATGGCTATCAAGAGTGATAGTTATCTCTTTATTAATTGGTTTAGGACTTGGCTATATATCTCATTATGCATTGCCAAACAATGATAAAAAGGGTTTAATCTTACTAGGTTCAATGTTAGGTGTACTTATAGGATGGATAGTTGGAAAACTATATGAGAAAAAATTAAGAAAACAAAATAAACTTTTTTAATTTTAAGAATTCAAATTCAAAACAAATATATCATGTACAAAACACTTTTTAAACTCCTAATTATTTCAGCAATAATCATGACATCATGTAATTACAATCAGCAAATCAAATACCCTACAACAAAAACAGTTGATGTAACAGATGATTATTTTGGAACAAAAGTCTCTGATCCTTTCAGATGGCTAGAAGATGATAACTCTGAAGAGACAAAAAAATGGGTTGAAGAACAAAACAAGATTACAAACAAATATCTTGATGGAATCTCTTCAAAAAACAAAATCAAAAAAAGATTACAAGATGTTTGGGCATACGAACGCCTTTCTGCACCTACTCAAAAAGGTGACAACCTATTTTACTACAAACATGATGGTATAAAAAATCATGCTATCTTATATGTAAAATCAGAAAATAAAGAAGAACGCATTTTAATTGACCCCAATAGCTTCTCTGAAGATGGTACCTCTTCTTTAGCAACTGTCTCTATCTCTGAAGATGGAAAATTAGTTGCCTATGCTATTAGTCAAGGAGGCTCTGACTGGAGAGATATTTATGTTAAGAATGTAGAAACTGGTGATGATTTAAGCGACCATGTGAAATGGGTAAAGTTTTCTGGAATATCTTGGGATAAAGAAGGCTTTTTCTATAGCAGATATGACAAACCAGCAGAGGGAGAAGAGCTTTCTGGCAGTAATAAATTTCAAAAAGTCTTCTATCACAAAATAGGAACTGACCAATCTGAAGATAAGTTAATATATGAAGACAAAAACAATCCATTACAAACATATAGTGCATCAGTTTGTGACAATAATAAGTACCTGTTTTTATATATTAGTGAATCAACTTCAGGAAATGCAGTATATTTCAAAGAACTTAATAGCAATGGTGATTGGAAAGTTTTAGATGAAGAAATTACTACTGATACTTATTATATCACTACTATTAATGACAAATTCATTTTCATGACAAATAGTGATGCTCCAAGATATAAGCTAAGCTTAGTAGATCCTAAAAAGCCATCAATAGAATATTGGACAGACCTAATTTCAGAAACAAGCAATGTTTTAAAAAGTGTAGTTACTACAAAAAACAATATTGTAATACACTATATGGTTGATGCTGAAAGTCAACTAAAAGTATATGACCACAAAGGAAATTATAAGAATACAATATCTCTACCAAGCGAATCTGGCTCAGTTTCTGGAATGGAAGATATTGAGAATAGTGACAAATTCTACTTCACTTTCACCTCATATACAACACCGCATGAAATCATTAAATATGATTTAAATGATAATAGTTCATCAGTATATTTTAAGCCAAACGTAGACTTCAATCCTAATGATTATGTTACAGAGCTAGTATTTGTACCTGCGCAAGATGGAGCACAAGTACCTTTACATATAGTTTATAAAAAAGGAGTAAAACTAAATGGTACTGCCCCGACTGTTCTTTACGGTTATGGCGGATTTAATATAGTTTATCAACCTAGTTTTGATATTAGATTACTACCATGGTTAGAAAATGGTGGTATATATGTTAATGCTCACATTCGTGGTGGTGGTGAATATGGCGAAGGTTGGTACAAAGGCGGCACAAAACTAAACAAACAAAGAGTGTTTGATGATTTTATACTTTCTGCAGAGCACTTAATCAAACATGGATACACAAGTTCTGAGAAGCTTGCCATTATGGGAGGTAGCAATGGTGGTTTATTAGTTGGAGCAGTTGCCAATCAACGTCCAGATTTATTTAAAGTAGCACTTCCTGCAGTAGGTGTAATGGATATGTTAAGATATCAACACTTCACCATTGGCTGGGCATGGGCTGGCGATTATGGCCGCAGCGATGATAGCGAAGAGATGTTCGAATATCTATACAAATATTCACCTTTACACAACATTCCAAAAGGAGATACATTTCCTGCAACTTTGATTTTCACTGCAGATCATGATGATAGAGTTGTTCCTGCACATTCATTTAAATATGCTGCAGAACTTCAACGTAACTATACAGGCGACAATCCAGTATTAATTAGAATTGATACAAAAGCAGGGCATGGTGCAGGTAAACCAATCTCCATGCAGATTGATGAAATTAGCGACAGATGGGCATTTACATTTCACAATATGGGAGTAAAATTTTAAGATTATCTGTAGTATATTTTAATAATATTCAAATTTACAACCTCAAATTTTGTTAAACCAAAGAATATTTAAGATATTTACAGTTTGTAAGTAAGAATCATAATAGATAGAGTAATTTATTATAGATTTTTAAAAACATTATTATATTTGTAAACAAGTTAAGAATTAGTTCAAAAAACAAGTAATTAAGCTAACGTTATGAAAAGAACAAAAATTAAATTATTAAGCTATTTTGCTATTGCAGCTGTTTTGTTAGCAAGCTGTTCGGGTCTTGATAAGATGAGAACAAACGCACCTGACATAAGCTACAGTTTAACACCTGAAGTATTAGAAGCACATGGTGGTAAAGTTGAAACAAATATTCGTGTACAAATTCCTGGTTCATATTTTGATCCAAAAGCAACAATGGAATTTACACCTGTTTTAGTTTATGAAGGTGGTGAGAAAGCTTATCCAACTTACACAGTACAAGGTGAAAAAGCATCTGGTAACGCACAAGTTATTTCTAAATTAAATGGTGGTCAAGTTAATTATACCAACTCTGTTGAGTATGACCCAGCTATGAGAGTTTCAGAATTAGAGATGCGTATTACAGCTTCAAGAGGAGCAAATTCAGTTACATTCCCAGGTATTGTTATTGCTGAGGGTGTTATCTCAACTGCTGCTTCATTAGACGCTGAAAGTGTACAAGGTAAAATTGGTGCTGACAACTTCCAAAGAGTTATTCCAATTTCAAAATCTGCTGATATTCTTTATTTAATTCAGCAAGCTAATGTACGCGGTTCAGAATTAAATAAAGCTGAGGTTAAAGCTATTAATGATTTCATTAAAGAAGTCAAAGAAGCTGAAAACAAAGAATTCAAAGGTGCAAACATCTCTGCTTATGCTTCACCAGACGGTCCTGTTAATCTAAACACTAGATTAGCTGGTCAGCGTGAGTCAAGTGCAAAAACTGCTTTAAGCAGACAATTTAGCAGATCAAAAGTTGACGATAAAGATGCTGATTTCTATGACTTAAAAAACACACCAGAAGACTGGGAAGGTTTTAAAGCTTTAATGGAAAACAGTGAAATCCAAGACAAAGACTTAATCTTACGTGTTCTTTCAATGCACAGCGACCCTGAGGTTCGTGAGCGTGAGATCAAAAACATGTCAGAAACTTTTGAAGTTATTGCAAAAGAAATTCTTCCACAACTACGTCGCTCAAAAATCAGTGTAAATGCTGAAGAGATCGGTAAGTCTGACGAAGAAATTGCAGAATTAGCATCTAATAATCCTTCAGAACTAAATGTTGAGGAAATTTTATATGCTGCTACTTTAGAAGATAGCAACAAAGAAAAATTAGCTATCTACAAAAAAGCTGCAGAAGTATATCCTAACGATTGGAGAACTCATAACAATATTGGTTATGTTCTTTACAATGACGGTAACTATAAAGATGCAAAAGTTGCTTTTGAAAAAGCTAATTCAGTTAAACCAAATGAGCCTGCAGTTATGAATAACTTAGGTGCTTTAGAACTTCAAGATGGAAACATCGAAAAAGCTGAAGAGTATTTTGGTGGTGCTGCTGGCGCAGGTGCTGAGTTAGACAACAACTTAGGAGTTATTGCAATGAAAAAAGGAGAATATCCTCAAGCTGTTCGTTATTTCGGAAATAGCACAAGCAATAACGCTGCTCTTTCAAGAATATTAAATGGAGATTACCAAGGTGCAGAAGCTACAATACAAGCTAATGCTGATAAAGACGCAAGAAGCTACTACTTAAATGCAATAGTTGGTGCACGCACTAACAATTCAGAAAAAGTATTCGCTAATCTTCGTAAAGCTGTTGAATTAGACGGTGATAACAAAAAATTAGCTGCTACAGATATGGAGTTTGCTAAATATTTTGAAGATGTTACTTTCAAATCAATAGTACAATAAGAAATAGATAAATTTCTAAATATAAAAAAGAGAGATTGTTTTTACAGTCTCTCTTTTTTTTAAATAATGAACAATGAGAAATCTACAATGAACAATGAATGTATAATTGAACATTGACAATTGAACATTTTGAATTGATAATTGAGCATTGTACATTGATAATTGTACATTTTGCATTGAGCATTGAGCATTGAGTTTTAAGATTTTGTATTTCATATAAAAAAATGTAAATTAGGCATAATAAACTTAAAATAAATTACAATATGCCTGAAACAAACAAAATAGCTGTTGTGCTCTCTGGATCTGGGGTCTATGATGGAGCTGAAATCCATGAGGCTGTATTTACAATGCTAGCAATTGCTAAAGCTGGTTTCGAATATGAAATATTTGCTCCAGATATTAATCAACATCATGTTATAAATCATCTAACAGGAGAAGAGACAGATGAGAAAAGAAATGTACTGGTAGAATCAGCACGAATAGCACGTGGAAATATAAAACCTTTAGATAAATTAAACTCCAATGAATTTGATGCAGTAATTTTTCCTGGAGGATTTGGTGTTGCAAAAAATCTTTGTACGTATGCAATAGACGGTGATGACTGCAAAGTTAATTCCTGCATTGAAGATGTTATTAAAAAATTCCATGCAAAAGAAAAACCAATTGGAGCTTTGTGCATCTCCCCTGTTCTTATTGGAAAAGTGCTTAAAAATATCAAACTAACAATTGGAACGGATGAAGCGACGATAACTTCTATCGAAAATTTTGATAATACACATATTAAATCGAAAATTACAGAGGTGGTCGTAGATAGGCGACATAAAATTGTTTCATCTCCATGTTATATGCTAGATGCAAATATTGCAGAAATTGCTGATAGTGCTGAAAAAGTGATGAAATATATCTTAGAACTTATAAATGAAAAAGGTGCGGACAGAATAATATAAATGATTACATAACAAATTAAAGGCGGTGGAGTTATCTATCGCCTTTACTTTTTATAAATGTTATATATACTTAAAATTTATATGTAATTAAAACAAAGGTGCTACATTTCGGTTTTAACATTTATAATAAATGGTAGAATCATCGCATGGGAAAACTAAAATCAAACTACAATTTTACTCCTTTGAAAGGATATGAAAATTTTGAGGCTACAACTCAAATTATAATAAATGAAATTATAAAAAGAGGACTTCCATTCGAAATTATTGATGAAAACAATAATTTAATAGCTGTTGAGCATAATGGAAGAAAATACACAATTCTTGAAGGCACAATATCTGATGCTAATTCATTAATTGCCTATTGGATCTCCAATGATAAATGGATGACCAAACAGTTTTTAGAACGTAGTTCTATCAATTTTGCAAAAGGGGTTCTCGTCAACAAAGGTGAATCTATTGATAAAATAAAAATACCAAAATTTCCGTTAGTAGTTAAACCTGCCGATACAGATCACGGTTTGGGAGTAAGCACAGCTATTAATAGTAACGACGATTTGATATATGCCCTTGATAGAGCTTTTGCTCTTTCTGACCGTGCAATAGTTGAAGAATATTATATAGGTAAAGAGTATCGTTTTTTAGTAATTGATGGCGTAACTAGAGCAATTATATATAGAGAACCAGCCAATATAGTTGGCGATGGAAAATCAACTATAGGCGAACTTATAAATAAAAAAAATAGAGGAAGAGGCGATGATTATAGACATCCTCTTTTGAAAATAGTGATTGATGATGAAGTTGAAAGGCATTTAAAAAATCAATCATTAACAATTGATTCTGTCTTAAATAAAGGAGATAAGATATATCTACGCAAAAACTCTAACCTTAGCACAGGTGGTGATAGTATAGATTATACAGATATAATTCCAGATGCTTATAAAAAGATAGCTGAGAAAGCTTCTAAAGCACTTGGGCTAAATATAGCTGGTGTTGATATCATTATTTCTGATTACAACGAAGAGCCCAACAGCAACAATCATATTATTATAGAACTCAACGCTCCTGCAATGTTGTCAATGCACAATTATCCATATATTGGGCAGAATAGGAATGTTGAGAAATATGTTTTAGACTCAATCTTAAATTCATAAATTATTTTCATATTACAACGATGAATAATAGACTACAAGTTGAAGATTTAACAAATTGGTTTAGCTCTGGCAGCAAATCAAAAGAGAAGTTTGGAATAGGTACTGAACACGAACAATTTTTGTATAACAGAGAATCTCTTAAAAGAGTTCCGTATGAAGGAGAGCCTGGAATAAAACAGATACTTCAAAAAATAGAAACTCTTGGTTGGAATCCTATAAATGAAGGTGGAAATATTATAGGTTTAACAAAAAGTGGTGCTTCAATAACACTAGAACCAGGTGGTCAATTTGAACTATCGGGAAAGAACTTTAAGACAGTTCACGAAACATATAGTGAAACTAAAGAACATTGTGACTTAATAACAAAACTTGGTGGTGAAATGGGGTTTCATAATCTGCCTGTAGGCTTTGATCCATTTTGGAAAAGAGAAGATATTCCGTGGATGCCGAAAGAGAGATATGAATATATGAAAAACTGGATGCCTAAAAAAGGCTCTCTAGGTTTGGATATGATGACTAGAACTTCATCTATACAAGTTAATCTAGATTTTGAGTCTGAAGAGGATATGGTAAAAAAAGCGCAAGTGGCTCAAGCTTTTCAATCTGTGATAATGGCTATTTTTGCGAATTCTCCTTTTAAAGAGCGTGAATTAAATGGATATAAAAGTTATCGTTCGCACATTTGGGATGATACTGATAACGAGAGATGTGGCTTTTTATCTTTCATATTTCAACCAAACTTTGGCTTTGAAAGATGGACGCAATATTTATTAGATGTTCCAATGTATTTTATTCATAGAGATGATAAATATAGTCCTGCAAATGGTCTAACTTTTAGACAATATATGAATGACCCACAATATAATGCAACAATTGATGATTGGGAAGTTCACGTTTCTACTGTATTTCCAGATATTAGATTAAAAAAGTTTATCGAGCTACGCGGTGCAGATGCTGGATATGTGAATATGATTACTTCTTTGGCAGCATTTTGGGTAGGTCTATTCTATGATGAAACAGCTCTAAATAATGCCCACTCTTTCGCTATGGAATTGGGATTAAATAACATTGTTGGTCTAAGAAGTAAAGTTGCAAAAGAAGGATTAGATACTGTTCATAACAATATAGCATTAATCGATATATCCAAAAAGATATTCAAATTCTCAAAAGAAGGATTGATAGCAAGAGCGGTTGAACTTAACATTGAGTCTGAGGATAAATATCTAGCTCCAATTGAGGAAATCTTGACTACCGGAAAAACTACGGCAGACATTAATATTGAAAAATATAACTATGTTTGGGGTAAAGATATTTCGCAGATATTAAAAAGAAGTAACTGTTGTGATTAATACATTGGATAATATTCACAACTATCTTTTTTAAACAATAATCTTATTATAAGAGTGAAATCATAAATGCAGTCAAAACTAGGTTTTTTATATAACTACACAAAACGATATAAATGGTGGTATTTAGGTGGAATAGCTTCACTTGCGCTCACAATTTGGGCGTCGGTTACAATTCCTGAATATATCCAAAAAGCCATTGACACCATAATATTGGGACGTGATAGCAAGGATGTTTTTCTACATAATGTCTGGATGATATTTGTTTTTGCACTATTTTTAATAGTTGTCAGAACAATGTCAAGGTCTCTTTTCTTAGTCCCTGGTCGATTAGTTGAAAGACGGCTGAAAGGCGATATGTATAAAAAACTTATCTCTTTTGACAAAAGCTATTTTGATAATAACAGTGCAGGTTCAATAATATCTAGAGTTAACAACGATATCAATGGTGTAAGAATGATTACAGGATTTGGGTTTTTACAAATTGTAAATATTCTACTAGCATTATCTATTACACCATACAAGATGATAAAAATGTCGCCAACGCTAACTTTGTATGCAGTTGTGCCAGTTATAGTAATATTTATAATTGTTAGAGTTGGCTTAGTTATAATGGTAAAAAACACAAAACTAAGAATGGATGCTCTGCAACGTCTGTCAGGTAAAATTGTCTCGTTCTTGTCTGGTAATGGAGTTATAAAAAGTTATAATATTCACAAATGGGCTGAAGATAAAGTTGAAGAGGAGAATGTCGCACTGTTCGGATATACTTTAAAAATCACCTGGATACGCTCATTTGTTATGCCGTTGCTGAGCAATATGGAACAGCTGTTAAAGATTATAATTCTGTTTGCTGGTGGTATGTATGTTATTGATGGGAAATTTACCATCGGTCAACTAACAGAGTTTATTGCTTATACAGCATTGCTTACTCACCCAATCTCTGGCTTAGGCTGGCTTTTGAGTGTGTTTCAACAGGGGTTTGTGGGAATAAATAGTATTCAAACAATTATGGATAATAGCGGAGTTGACGACCATTTGCCACGAATTGACAAAGAAAAACTGAGATCAATTGCAAAAAATGGTATTTCAATTAATAATCTGAATTATAAATACCATAATGGAAATAATTTTGCTCTTAAAAATATTAATCTTGATATAAAACCTAATCAAGTTGTTGGAATTTCAGGCCCTTTAGGTTCAGGAAAAAGCACTTTAATAAACTGCATAAATGGATATTTAAAAGTGGATGAAAAAAGCATCTACTTTGACGGTAAAGATATGGCAACCATTAATGGTAAAGATATACGCTCCGTAGTCCGCACAGTTAGTCAAGATATATTCTTATTTTCTGATTCGATTGAAAATAACATCGCCTTTGGCCAGGAGCAACTTTCAGGCGATATTCTAACAAATGTTATATACAAAAGTGCACTTGCTGATGAAATAGAGCGTTTCCCCGAAAGGGTAAAAACAATTGTCGGTGAGAAAGGAATTATGCTTTCCGGAGGACAGAAACAGCGTATTAGCTTGGCTAGAGCACTTTATTCGGCTGGAGATATTCTTATTTTAGATGATATTTTTTCAGCGGTTGACATCGATACTGAGCGATTTTTAATTGAGCAACTTTTTAATCAGAAAATTGCTACGAATATTATTGTTGTCTCAAATAGAATGAGCGTTTTGGAGAAAACTGACTTTAATATTGTAATCGAAAATGGAGAAATTAGTGCAAAAGGTACGCATAACGAACTTGTTGAGAAGTCGGAATTTTACAGAGAAACACTGAGGGTGCAGGAAGGAGGCGTGGAATGAAAAAGGGTTTTAAAATAAAATTTTTCAACTCAAATGATTGGGTTTTACTGAAAAAGTTTTTCAAATATTTTTCTGCACACAAAAAATGGGTGATTTTGAGTATTTTATCAATTCCCATAACTACTGGTGCAAGCATTTACTTTTTATCGCTGATACAGAAGGTGATAGACGATTCTATTATTGTCGGAAATAAATCAGGATTAGTTAGTTATACAATCATTTTGATTGCAGTTTTGGTGATAAATTTCATTTTTGATGGAGTTTATAGCTACTCATTTTCAAAAGCTGGCGGTTATGCAATTTTGGATTTGCGACGTGAACTTTTTGGTAAATCATTGAGATTGCCGATGAGTTATTATGACAAAAACCCAATAGGAATAACGCTTTCGAGGCTAACAAGTGATATGGAGAGTATTTCAGAATCGTTTGCAACTGGTGTTTCTGGACTTTTTGCTGATAGTTTTAAAACAACTGCGCTTTTGTCGTATCTCTTCTACCTCAATTGGGGATTGACTTTGGCACTATTGATTGTTGTTCCACTTTTATTTATTGTTATAAAAGTTTTACGCAAAAAAATTAGAAAAGCGTTTGATACATCAAGAAGTAGTTTGGCTAAATCTGCGGCTTATTTACAAGAGTCTATTTATGGAGTAAAAACCATTCAACTATTTGCTGCAGAGGAGAGTACATTTGAAAAATATGACAAACTGAACAAAAATTATAGCGATGCGCAAAACAACTCAAACGTCTATGATGCAGCACTTTACTCGATTGTAGAAGGTATAACTTCTATTGCTACTGGATTGATAATTTGGTATGGTGCAACTCAAATTTGGGAGTTGAATTTGACTATTGGTGTTTTGATTGTATTTATTACAACTTTGAGTCGCCTTTTTATTCCTGTAAGACAGTTTGCACAACAGATTACAACAATTCAGCGTGCACTTTCTGCACTTGATCATATTAGCGTATTATTTGAGCAAAAAGAGGAAGAACCTGCCTACTGTGTGGAAAAAACAGACGTTAAACCAATTGATGTTAAGGAGATTGAGTTTAAAAATGTCTTTTTCAGATATAGCGAGGGTGCTAATGATGTTTTAAGAGATATTAGTTTTAAACTTGAAAAGGGCCAAAGAATTGCACTAGTTGGCACAACTGGCTCTGGGAAATCTACTATAATTCGCTTGATTACAAAAGCTTATACAGGTTATCGAGGTTCGATAAAAATCAACGGCGAAGAGTTGCGCGACATTCCTTTGAGACGAATACGTGAAACAATTTCAGTTATGCAGCAAGATATTTTCCTGTTTAATGATACCGTTGATTTTAACATCGGTTTGGGAAGAGAAAATATTGAAAAAAGTGATATTAAAAATGCCGCTGAGTTTGTCTATGCATCACATTTTATAAAAAAAATGGATGGTAAATATGATTTTATTATTCAAGATAATGGCGATAATATCTCGAAAGGACAAGGGCAATTAATCTCTTTTGCACGTGCCATTGCAGGTAATAAGGAGCTGATAATTTTGGATGAAGCTACTAGTTCTGTTGACTCAATAACTGAACAATATATACAAAAAGCTATCAATAATATCTTTTCATCGCGCACTGTTATTGCCGTAGCTCATAGATTAAGTACGATTAAAAATTCAGACTTGATATTAGTTTTGGAGAATGGTGAAATCATTGAGCGAGGAAATCATAATGAACTGGTAGCTATGGAAGGGAAGTATGCCAATTTGGTAAAAAACTTAGAGGAAGAGGAGTAACTCAAAATATAATTTTTAAAGTTGGTTAGAACATATTATTTAACTACTTTTCGTTTTAACTTAATAAAATGAGGCGAGGGGTGTATTGTATAAAGAGGTTTTTTGTTCTTTTATTTGTTCTTATAAATAGCTGTACTTTATATAGGGATGGTATTCCAACTGTATATTTTCCTACGCTCTCTAATCCAATTGTTGAAGTTTCAAGTGCGACATTATTAAAAAATTTAGAGAAATGTGAAGAGATTCATCCGCAGTTTGCAAATTTACGCAATGCTCCATTCTTCAATCCTACAATTGAAAATTTTAAAAGAAAAATTCCAAAATATGATATTCCAACCACTGAATCTGTCTATTTGCAGCGAAAAATCTTTGATTATTACACAAATGAAGACCCACATTTTAGAGTAATTCCTCAACTTTATACAACAGAGAAAAAAATTAATAATAAAAATATTAAGGTATTACCATTTAGCGTTGTAGCAATAAATGATACAATGATTATTCATAAAACATTTAATAATGCTTTAAAAATTGGTGATAGGATTGTCTCAATTAATCAAATAGAAGCGGAGAAATTTTTAGAATATTCATATCGTGATAGATATATGCACACACCTCTTTTGCAGATTCAGCATCATTTTACTTTTAGCAATGTGTATCATTTAACAATTGAGCGAGAAAACAAAGTCAGATTTTTAATAATTGAAGGGATTCCTTTAAAAGAGTATTATAGCAAAATTAAAAATCTTGAGACAACTCAAACATTTCCTGATTATTTAACAGGTCTTTTCAAAATAGATGAATTTAAGAGCAATAAAAAAACGACTAAAAGGCTTTCGTTATTCATTGATAAAATGAAACGTCTTGGATATAAAAACTTAATCATTGATTTACGTTGTAATCCAGGTGGAGATGGAGAAAACATAGAGGAGTTAATGTCTTTAATTTCTTCTAAAAACAAGTTGTTATATCAGAAAGAGATTAAGGTAAAACTGACCAATTCAAATTATGAAAAATATATGTTTCCTAAAGATAGCGTCAATAAAACTATTACTCTTCCTGATAAATTTGTAATCAATGAGATTGAAATTTCTCCTACATCTTTTGCAAAAGAGTTAAATCTATACGTTTTAGTTAGTAAAAACACCAGTTCTATGGCTGCCTGTTTTGCTAATTTAATTCAATATAATCAGATTGGTTTTGTTGCAGGCGAACCTCTTGCAAAAAATGCTCTGAAATATGGTGAAGTAGTTGAGATTAAAGAGGGTGTAGCTACTTTTTTCATATCTACAGCTGAATATTTAGACTATACAAATGCTGAAGATGGGATATTAAAACCTGATATCATCTTGAATTACAGCGCGAAAGAGCATTTGAAAAATGAAGACCCTGTTTTGCAAGGACTACTGAATCATATTAGAAGACAGCAAGAGCTAAAATTAAAGAATGGAAGGTTCTAAAAGGCAAAATTAACTCCAATATTTATAGAGAGATTGTTTTTTGTATCTTTGTAAGAATAAGGACCATATCGATAATGCACTCCCACTCCATAACTAACAAAATCTGATCGTAAGATTGAGTTTAGACGAAGTCCTGATTCAAAATAACCCTTATTAAATGTCATCACTTTATCTGCGAATTTATCTTCCACATCTCCAAAACCAAACGAAGAGAGAAGTTCAAAATATGGAGCAAAAAATGTTGTCTCAAAAATGATTGGTAAAGATATTTTTGTAAATAAAAGTGTAAATTTTGATGCAGCAAACTCGTTTGGTCGCATAGTTTTGAAAGAGTAATCACTCTCTATTCCAAAATCTAAATATGAACCAAAATTACTATATAAAGAGTGTAAATTATTATCTCCTACACTCATACCAGAAGTCGTTCGGAGAGCTACACCCAATTTGCTAAAAAGCGAAAAACGATGCTCAGCTTGCAATTCTACTTTATGAAAACTATCTCTTCCATCTAATAAATTATAACCATAATTCACCCAAAATGAAGGAAAAATTGCACCCGATTCCATTATCGTATTGTCAGTAAATAGAAAATCAGCAAAAGGTTGCCACTTAATTCTAAACTTAGGTGAAAACAGTTCATAAGAATAATCTAACCTAGCGGAATCAGACAGAAACGGTAACATCTCTACAGCTTTATGATTTTCAAAACCCAAGCTTAGTTCTGTTTTAAAGTTATTGGTTATTCTTCCTCTTAAAGCTGAAGAAATATGTTTCACATCATCCATATAGTTGGAAGCAATTTTTGCAAACTCTTCACTGGAAAACTGTTTATATCCATCAAGGAACTCATATTCTCCAATGCGATTTTTATTTTTATAAAATTGGAGGTTTACACTGTTCCCTTTTTGCCTATTACCGATGAATGTTGCGCCACCACCAAAATTATTACTTCTGGATTTAAATGAACGTGTATAAAAGCCATCTAAAATATATTTTTCAGAAAGCTTATCACTAGTTTTTAAGCCCAGTCCAAGCCTTACACCCTCATATCTGTTAAAACCAAAAAGTTTATCAGTTTCTAAAGAGACCAATCCCATAGGAATATAGCCTTTCATCAACTCTTTTTGGAAATCTACAAGTCTATCAAATTTATATACAACACCGAGACTATCTATCTTTGAGTAAATTGACTCTTCATCTTTACTTAGTTCTTTTGGCCTAAAATCTTCAACTTTTAAATCTATAGATGAATTATCTATCATTGAAAAACCACCAAAATACTTTTCAGTTAATTCACTATTCAAATCAATATCTGTATAGATAGAATTACCAAAAACTCTAAAATTATAACTTCCAAAAGATAAAATAATGTAGCTCTCCAAATCCTCTAAGTACCATAAATTACTCTCAATTTCTTTGAAATTTTTACGAATTGAAGCAAAAAATGGCTTTCTTTCTCGAATTGTAGTAAATGAGAAAGTTTTTACAGCTAATGATTTAGCACAAATATGAACAGAACCATATAGATAATCCTCCTTATTTTTTTTAGGTTTAAAAGTTATATAGTAAAATAGCTCTCCATCCAAATCAGTTATTGTATCTTTTAAATTGTAGAAATATCTATCTCTATATCGCGGTGATAATGGATTTTTAAATTTTGAGCTAAGTATTTCAATTTCATTCTGCCATAATGAAAAAGAGTGAATTTGCGTTGTAACTGCAGCAAGCGATGGATTTTTCAATCCACTAACTCGTGATGAAGTTATCTCAGAAAAATCTGTAGAAGTAGGAATATGCAATCTATTTTCAACAGACTCCATTATCAACATCGGGTCCTCTGAGTTTATGGACTTATCTTGTAAAAAATCGATATTTATATTTGAAGAGTCGCCTGATATCAGATGAAACAGAAATTTATTATATCCTCTTTCTGAATATTTATGGCTATCGATTGAAAAATTATAACGTTTTCGCCATAAACTATCTAATAAATTATGTGCAGGATTATCTCCAGGAAACACCGTTATTTCAGATAATACAAAATCTATCGGTGACAAAAAAACTACTTTTTCTGAAGAGATAATACTGAGTTTTACCCCTTTTTCTTCATAACCTAGTGAACTAATATAAATTGAATCAACATCTTTATTGACAGTAAATTCGCCCAGAACATTAGCCATAGTTCCACCGCCATTGTTAAAAAGGATATTTGCATAAGGAATTGCCTCTTGAGTTGTTTTATCTTTTACATAAAAAAAGACTTTATCCTGACCTGTCAGAACAAAAATGCAACTTATCCATATCAAATAAAAAACAAAAACTCTCAAGATTAATTACTTTATAATTATCCAAATTATACATAGATTAATTAATATGCCATATTTAGTGGAATTTTATTCGATAGAATGAAAAGATGCTTTTTTATATTTTAATATTCTTTTACGTTTTGATTTTTCTAATAGTTCCACCACGTTCTACCCCAAACCCCTAAAGGGGCTTATTGCATATAGTTATTTTCCATTCATAAAATAGAATTTGATGATTTGAGAAATATTATTTTACTGTGAAATTTTTTGTATATTAAATCTTACTTAGCTTGCACATAGCCCCCTTTACCGTGTCTCGTCGTAGGCGAGAGGGGGTTGGGGGTAATAAAAGGAGATTTTTAGACTCTTGAAGCTTAATGCAATATATCTTATCAATGAAACTCCTACTTTAACATACCCGCTTTTAAAAATGTAATCTCTTTTTCTGTTAAAAATCTCCATTTTCCACGAGCCAAATTTGCTTTGGTTAAACCTGAGAAGTAAACTCTATCCAAATAAGTAACTTCATATCCAAAATGCTCAAACAGTCTTCTTACAATTCTATTTTTTCCAGAATGAATCTCAACGCCGACCTCTTTTTTACCCGATTCGTTAATGTAACTAATTTCATCAACTTTCATCAATCCATCTTCTAGTTTAACTCCATTTTTAATTTCATCAAAATGGTGTTGAGATAGTGGTGCATTTAGCTTTACGTGGTAAATTTTCTTCACTTCATAAGATGGATGAGTCAGTTTTTTAGAGAGCTCTCCATCATTTGTTAATAAAAGAACTCCCGTAGTATTTCTATCCAATCTTCCCACAGGATATATTCTTTCATCACACGCATTTTCAACAATATCTAATACAGTTCGTCTTCCCTCTGGATCAGATGCAGTTGAAACAGTATTTTTTGGTTTGTTCAAAAGAATGTAAACTCTCTCTTCAGGATTTAAAAGAACTCCATTATGAGCAACTTTATCACTTTTACTAACGCGCGTACCAAGTGCTGTAACAACTTTACCATTAATTGTTATCTCTCCATTTAAAATCAGTTTTTCTGCATCTCTCCTACTGCATACTCCACTATTGGCAATGTATCTATTCAATCTCATTGTGCCATCGTCGCTGCGTTTTTCTTCCTCATGAGTTTCTGTTCTTCTTCTCTCATTCCTGTAACTTTTAGCACCCTCTTTTAAGGCAAACCTTTGTGCAGGTCGTCGCTTACCACCACGTCTATAATTTCTTTCGTTCATTTTTCTATTTATTCAAATATCCTTTTTAAATACTGATATGCAAAGTTGCAAAATTTTAATGGCTTTGAAGCTAATTTTCAATTATCTTTGCTATCATTTTAAATTAATTTGTTATTATCTAATTTAAAATTAAATAAGATTTCTCACTACGTTCGAAATGACATTTATTTAGTTTTATTTTAACTGGTTGGTTGGCGGCTTTGCCGCCAACCAACCAGTATATCACTAATAAATTACACTGTCATTCTGAGCGAAGCGAAGAGTCTTAAAAAAAATAATCAGAAAACAGCTTTAATTTATCAAATAATATAATTAAAAATATAATTAATAAAAATATGACACTAATTACATCAATTTCAGGAATAAGAGGCACCATCGGTGGAAAAGCAAGCGAAGGATTAACCCCTATTGACACAGTACGTTTTGCATCAGCTTATGGAATTTGGCTAAAAGAGGAGTCAAAGAAAGAAAATCCGACGGTAGTGGTTGGCCGCGATGCGAGAATATCAGGTGATATGGTTAAAAACCTTGTTATTGGTGCGCTTCAAGGTGTCGGAATTAACATTGTTCACATTGGTTTAGCAAGTACACCCACAACCGAACTTGCTGTAATTGATTATAAAGCTGATGGCGGAATAATAATAACTGCAAGTCATAACCCAAAAGAGTGGAACGCTCTTAAGCTACTTAATAGTAAAGGGGAATTTCTTGACGCTATTCAAGGAGAGAAAGTTTTAGAGATAGCAAAAAGTGAAAGTTATTCTTATTCTGATGTTGACTCTTTAGGAAAAGTCACAGAAGATTTTAACTATTTAGAGAAACATATAGAACACGTCTTGACTCTTGATTTGGTAGATATAGAAGCCATTAAAAAAGCTAACTTCAAAGTTGCAATTGATGCAGTAAACTCAGTTGGTGGTGTTGCTGTTCCCGCCCTTTTAAAAGCTTTAGGAGTAAATGATGTGTTAGAACTTTATTGTGTACCAAATGGAGAATTTCCCCACAATCCTGAGCCATTGCCAGAGCATTTAACAGAAATTTCCGCCCTTGTTAAAAACGAAAAGGCTGATGTTGGCTTCGTTGTTGATCCTGATGCTGATCGCCTTGCAATCATTAACGAAGATGGGTCTATGTTTGGTGAGGAATATACACTAGTTGCCGTAGCTGATTATATTTTATCTAAAACTCCAGGCAATACAGTTTCAAATATGAGCTCAACACGAGCACTTCGTGATGTAACAGAGAAAAGAGGAGGTAAATATTTTGCTTCGGCTGTTGGTGAAGTCAATGTTGTTACTAAAATGTATGAAGTTAATGCAGTTATTGGTGGTGAAGGAAATGGCGGAATTATCTATCCTGCAAGTCATAGCGGACGTGATTCTTTAGTCGGAATTGCTCTGTTCCTTACACATTTAGCAAAAAGTGGAAAAACAACTTCAGAATTGAGAAAAAGTTATCCTAACTATTATATGTCAAAAAATAAAATAGAGCTAACACCAGAGATTGATGTAGATAATATCCTGAAAAAAGTAGAAGAAATTTATAAAAATGAAAATATTTCTACAATTGATGGAGTGAAAATAGATTTTGACAAAAGCTGGATACACCTCAGAAAATCTAATACAGAGCCAATTATCAGAATCTACACAGAAGCTTCATCTCAAACAGAAGCTGATAATATGGCAGAAAAAATGATCGAAAGGATAAAAGAGATAAGTGTATAGTGGTTAGGGATTAGGGGTTAGTTATTAGGGGTTAGGGGTTAGGGGATAGTAGTTAGATAACTAATCCCAAAATCCTATTCCCTAACCACTAAACCCTATTCCCTAAAACCTAAAGAAAAAAGAATGATAAAAGATTTTAAAGATTTAATTGTTTGGCAAAAAGCAATGGAGCTTGTGGTTGAAGTTTATAATTTAGTAAAAAAACTACCAAAGGAAGAGCTTTATATTTTAAGTGACCAAATGAGACGTTCCGCTATTTCTATGCCGAGTAACATAGCCGAAGGACAAGGAAGGACAAGGAAGGAATTCAAGAAAAGAATACATTTACTTTCTCTCAATTGCTAAAGGCTCGAAAGCAGAGTTGGAAACACAATTACTTCTTTGCTGTAAAATCAATTATCTTAAAAATTCAGAAATCGAAACAGCTATTAATCTCATTCACGAAGTTGGTAAAATGCTAAACACTCTACAAAAATCCCTAAAACCTAACCCCTAACAATAAAAAAAGTAAATCTTACATTAAACCATATTTAACAGAAACTGTCATAAGAACTGTAACTAACAATTGAAAGAGTAAAATTGATATGCAAAATAAAAACAGACTAAAAATAATAATTGCGGCGGCAGTTATTTTAATAATCATCTTGATTTCCTGGATTTTTAAATCAAAGGTTGTTGTTAATGATATTTTAATTGAAGTTCCTGTCAAGCGAGGTAGCTTTATAGCAGAAGTTCATTCAACTGGTCACCTACAAGCAGAGAATTCAACTTCAATCGAAGTTCCATCAGAACTCTCTAGTCGTAATATAAATATTTTTGAAATAAAAATTACCGATTTAGTTGAAGAAGGGACAGTAGTTAGAGAGGGTGACTTTGTTGCATCGCTTGATCACAGTGCAGTTGAAGAGATAATGAATAATGCTTATGACGAATTAGAGAAATCATTGCAAGCACTTGAAGATGCAAGGATTGACACTAATATAACAATGAGTAATCTGCGAGATGGATTATTAAACTCACGTGTAGCTGTTGAAGAGCAACAGTTGGTATTAGACCAATCTATTTATGAATCTCCAGCTGTTATTCGTCAAGCCACACTCGATTTGCAAAGAACTAAACAAAATCTTGAACAAGATTTAAGAAACTATGAATTAAAACAGAGACAAGCTCATAACAGTGTTGCTAGAGCTCTTGAAAATGTTAGAAAAGATAGAGAAAGAGTAGATGATATTGAAAAACTCTTTAATGCGCTCGAAGTGAAAGCCCCCAAACAAGGAATGGTTATTTACTCTTATGATAGGTTTGGTACAAAAATACAGATTGGTAGTTCAGTTAGTCGCTGGATGCCAATTATTGCAGAATTACCAGACTTAACTTCAATGATTTCAAAAACATATATTAATGAAGTTGATATTTCTAAAATATCTCCAAAACAAAAAGTTCAGATAGGTGTAGATGCTTTTCCCGATAAAAAGTTTGACGGAGAAGTTTTAACTGTTGCCAATATTGGACAAACTTTACCTAAAGGCGACACAAAAGTTTTTGAAGTTATTATCAAAATGTTTGGCCACGATATTGATTTAAAACCAGCTATGACAACAAGTAATATAATTACAGTTGACCAATTTAGCGATGTGCTATACATACCTCTAGAAGCTCTTTTTAAAACAGACTCTACTAAATATGTTTTTACCTATAAAAATAATAGACTTATAAAACAGATTGTTGACACAGGTTTAGAAAACTCTGATCACGTAGTTATTAACGATGGTTTAGATGAAAGTCAGAAGGTATTATTAAACAAACCTAGTGACGATGATAAATTCTCATTAGAAGGTGTTGAAATCTATCAAGCAATAAAAGAGAGAAAAGAAAAAGAGCTAGAAGAAGCTAGAAAATCAGAGGAAGAAGAGATTCAAAAAAGACGATCTAGAGATTCTGAAAGAGTAAATGGTCGTGAGCGTGGAGAAGGTTTTGAAAGACGTGGTCAAGGACAAAACGGGCAAGCACGAGGTGGAGCTGGAAGACGTCAACAGCAATAAG
>CAZHHH010000016.1:28714-31533 GCA_964532085.1 uncultured Marinilabiliaceae bacterium | reverse complement strand
GAGATAAGAAAGATCAAATTTGGGCAAGTTCACATGGAAATGGATTGAAAAAATTTGATGAAGAGACCCAAGAATTTATAACCTGGCGTCATGAGGAGGGAAATGAAAACTCTCTAACAAATAATGATATTAGGGCGATTGCAGAGGATAGTAAAGGTAACTTTTGGTTGGCAACAAATGGTAGTGGAGTAGATTATTTTGATGTAAAAGAAAATAAATTTTATAATTATAATCAAAATAATTCTAATCTGCCCTTAAATTGGGCTCATGACGTTTTTATTGATTCTAAACATAATTTATGGGTAGGAACCTATTATGGAATAGGTTTCTTAGCTGATAATGACTCTATTTTTAAGCAATATTTTTTATACTTTTCAGAAAATGAGCGATTGCATGAATCTGTTATCTATTCTATAAAAGAGGATATGAATAGAGAAATATGGGCTGCTACAAGTCACGGGCTCTATTATTATGACAAGAGAAAAGATAAATTTTTGTTTTATAATCGATTTATTGAAGAACCAATTACCTCTATTGAAATTGATGATTATAATAACTTTTGGTTAGGAACTAATAAAGGTTTGTTCAAGTTGCTTCCAAAAACTGGAGATTATTATCAATTTGACGAATTTGATGGGCTGCATGGAATAGATTTTAATATAAAGTCATCTTATAAAAGCAATTCTACAATGTTTTTTGGAGGACCAGGCGGAGTAACTTATTTTGATGTGGAAAAAATGAGTTTTAACGAATTGCCACCAAAAATGCAATTTACGAACTTTTTTCTTTTTAATAAGAAGATAGATGTTTATGGCAAAAAAGAGATTTTAAAGAAGGAGATAAATTCTGTTGAAGAAGTAGTATTAGATTATAATTATAACTTCTTTACAATAGAATTTGTTGCTTTTAACTATATTAATCCACAGCGAAATCGTTATTTATGCAAGCTTGAAGGGTTTGATAAGGAGTGGATAGACAGAGGTAACCAACGAAATATGTCATACACTAATCTGTTGCCTGGAAAATATGTATTTAAAGTTAAAGCAGCAAATAATGATGGAGTTTGGAATGAGGATTATATTTCATTAAAACTTAGAGTATTACCGCCATGGTATCTCTCTATATGGTTCTTTATTTTTACAGGTGTAGTGGTTATATCTGGATTGATATTATTTTACAAGCTTAGAACTCAAAGCTTAAGAAGAAGAAGTGAATCTTTGAGTAAGGTTGTAACTGAACAGACAATCAAACTTAAAGAGAGTAATAAAGAGCTAAAAGAGAGAGCAGAAGATTTAAAAATATTTAATGAGATTCTTGAGGAGAGACAAGATACTATTATACAGCAATCTACAACTCTAAAAAAACAAGCTGATGACTTGAAACATAAAAATGAAGAGTTACTTCAGTTGGTAAATACTAGAGATAGAATGTTCTCAATTATTGCGCACGATTTGAGATCTCCTTTTAATACAATTTTAGGATTTACAGACTTATTATCAGATGCTTTTGATAAATCTGAAATAGATAGAATGAGGCAATATGCTAAATATGTTCACAATGCATCCGTGTCGGTATTTAATTTGTTAGAAAATCTGTTGATGTGGGCTAGATCACAAACTGGCCAAATATCTTTTAATCCAAAAGATGCAGATTTAGATGATATTATTCTTGATACTCTAAATCTAGTAAAAGAAACTTCATCTAAAAAAATCCAAATTATAGATTCGGTAAACTATAAAAATTATAGGGTTTTTATGGATATCGATATGATGAGGTCCGTTTTTAGAAATATACTGACTAATGCTGTGAAATTTACTGCAGAAGGTGGATTAATCAGGATATCTTCATCAAAAGTTGGAGATTTTGTAGAGGTTGATATTTCTGATAATGGAGTGGGAATGGAACAAGAGTTGATAGAGCAAATATTAACAAATGTTGAGGTCGAATCATCGTTAGGTACTGCTGGAGAAAAAGGGGCAGGTATGGGGCTGTTTATTGTGCATAAATTTGTAAAAATGAATGGCGGAACTCTATCAATCCAAAGTGAAAAAGGACGTGGAAGTTCTTTCAAATTTACCTTGCCAGTTGCTAAAGGGTAATCTTTAGATTATTTGTTCAGTAAAAACTGTAAAATGACTATCCCAAACTATTTCTGGTTTGTTTTTAAAAATTCCATATATAGATGAACCGCTGCCAGACATTGATGCATAAATAGCTCCATTATTATACAATTTTGATTTTATATCTGATAATTCATTGTGCTGTGCAAAAATAGGTTGTTCAAAATCATTAAAGATTAGCTCTTTCCAATTTTCTATAGGTTCTTTTATTAATTCAACTAATGATATTTCAGGCTTTTGTGGAGTAATATTTGAATATGCATTAGCTGTTGAAACGTGAATTAATGGAATAATAATCTGAATCCAATAACCAAACAGAGATAGAGATATTGGATGGAAAATATTGCCAATACCTTCAGCAAAAACTGGTCTGTTTTCTATAAATACTGAGCAATCTGCCCCAATTGTTGATGCTATATTTAACAACTTATTATTATTAATTCCTAAATTAAATTTTCTATTTACCAGTCTAAGCATAAAAGCAGCATTGGATGAGCCACCTCCTAGACCAGAGCCAGCTGGTATAATTTTATGAAGATGAATATTTAAAAATGGAACTTCTTTAATTTCTCTAAGTTTTTTTAAAGCAATTAAAACCAGATTATTTGATAAATCACCATCTACATTTAAACCTGTAATTGTTAATTTGTCTTCTGCACTATTGTTCTCTATTACTTCTAATACATCAGATGGCTTTGT
>CAZHHH010000016.1:0-28614 GCA_964532085.1 uncultured Marinilabiliaceae bacterium | reverse complement strand
TAAGTAAAATCACACTTTTTTTCCTAATTTTGTACACTTTTGACTTTTTAAAAATAGATAAATGGCAAATAAAGCTTCAAATAAGAGCAAGAATGTTGTTGATGTTGAGCAGTATGTTCATGGTAAAATTCCTCCACAAGCTATTGAGGTTGAGGAGGCAGTATTGGGTGCTATCTTATTAGAAAAAGATGCTTTTTTAAATGTTTCAGAGTTTTTAGTGCCAGAATGTTTTTATAAAGATTCGCATCAAAAAATATATGAAGCGATTACAAATCTGTTTATTCGTGAAGAGCCAGTAGATATTTTGACAGTAACGGAGGAGTTAAAAAGATTAGAAAATCTAGAAGAGGTTGGAGGAGCTTTTTATATCTCTCAATTGACAAGTCGTGTCGCTTCAGCTGCAAATATTGAATATCACGCTCGTATTATTTATCAGAAGTACTTGCAACGTCAAATGATAAGCATCTCTGCAAAGATGACCACAAAGGCTTATGATGAATCTGAAGATGTTGATGATTTGCTTGAAGAAGTTGAAGCAGATCTGTTTCAGCTTTCTCAAGGCACGATGAAAAAAGATGCAACGCAGATAAATCCAGTCATTGAAGAAGCACTTGAGATGATTGAAATTGCTAGTAAACGAACTGATGGATTAAGTGGAGTGCCCAGTGGTTTTGATGATTTGGATAAAATAACATCTGGTTGGCAACGTTCAGATATGATTGTTATTGCCGCTCGTCCTGCAATGGGTAAGACTGCTTTTGTACTTTCAATGGCTCGTAATATGGCAGTTCAGCATAAACAACCAGTTGCTGTTTTTTCTCTTGAGATGGCTAATGTGCAGTTGGTTAATCGATTAATTGTTTCTGAAACTGAACTTAGTGGAGATAAAATTAAAAATGGAAATTTAACTGATCAAGAGTGGGCAACTTTAGATACAAAAATTAAATCTTTAATTGATGCACCAATTTACGTTGATGATACAGCTGGATTGTCAGTTTTTGATTTACGTGCAAAATGTAGAAGATTGAAAAAACAGCATGATATTCAGGTTGTTATTATCGATTATCTTCAACTTATGAATGCTAGTGGAATGCGTCCAGGAAATAGACAGGAGGAGGTAAGTATGATTTCTCGTTCATTAAAAGGATTGGCAAAAGAGTTGAATATTCCTATTATTGCTCTATCTCAGCTTAATCGTGGTGTTGAGTCGCGTACAGGAGATTCGAAAAAACCACAGCTGTCAGACCTTAGAGAGTCGGGGGCTATTGAGCAGGATGCTGATATGGTATTGTTTATTCACAGACCAGAATATTATGGAATAACAATGGATGGCGAAGGTAACAGTTTACTCGGTTTAGCTGAAATTATTATTGCAAAGCATAGAAATGGCGCAACTGGTGATGTGTTGTTAAAGTTTAGACCAGAGGCTATTAGATTTGAAAACATAGATAAAACCTATTCTGGATTTGATGTTGATGCAGGTTCAAATATACTTGGTTCAAGTATGAACTCTCCGTCACCAGCCACAAGTCATGCCGCACCACCTTTTAATCCTAATGCAGGCAATAGTTTTGAAAGAGAAGCAGATTTTTAGAGCCAACCAATCAGCTCTTTTAAACTATCTATTTCTTTGAAAACAGTAATTTCGTGAGGAGTGTTGTTGGGGTTATAGTAAACATGATCTAAACCAAAGTTCTGAGCCCCAATAATATCTGCTTCTAAGTTATCGCCAATAACTAAACTTCGCTTTTTTATTGCGTTGCTACTTTTTATAGAATATTCAAAAAAAGATCTATGAGGTTTTTTATAACCTATCTCTTCAGATATATACATCTTTTTGAAATATCTATCCAATTTTGATGCTTCAAGCTTTTTATATTGAGTCTTTATAAAGCCATTGGTTATTATATACATTTCATACTTCTTGGATTTTAGATATTCTAGTAACTCGGTAGCGTATGGAATAAGGGATGTTTGAGATGAGTTTAATGCTATATACTCTTTACCAAATTTAATTGCAAACTCTTTATTATCAAGGTTTTTTAGTTTGAAAGTTTGATGAAATCTATCTGTGGTAAGTGTTTTTTTAGATATATTACCTCTAGAATATTCACGCCATAAACTGTCGTTAATAGGTTTGTATAGCTCAAAAAATAGGTCGAAAGTATCGAAATAATTGTTTATTTTATATTTAATAAAAAGCTCTTTGAGACTAATCTGTTCATTTGCATCAAAGTCCCAAAGAGTATGATCTAAATCAAAGAATAGATATTTATATTTTAACATTAAAATTAGTTTACTTCAATAACTAAATATTTGGAAATGCTCCAAAACTCCTTAGAATTATTGATAATCAAGAATAAATCTTTGTTTTCACCTTCTGTTATTGTGTAGCTGTCAGTTGGGTGTGATGTTAATATTTTTGCTTTAGATGCATATAGCGGTAATTCATCAAATGAGCGCATATCAACTTGTGTGAAATAAGATTGGTCAAACTCATCTTTTAATACCTGTTTTGCACCCATTGATAAAAAGCCATTTTTAACAGCAATATTTTTGTTTTTTAATTCTCTTTTGGTTCCTATTGCGTAGTAAGTAATATTTGCTTCATCAATTGTAGATTCTAGCTGTGAAGAGATATTTCGAGCATAGTCTTTTAGTGAATCCATCTCAAGGATAAGTCCAATCACTTCATAATTTAACTCATCAATTATATACTCTTTTTGTTTTAATTCCTCTTGTAATAAAGCAATTTCTTTACTCTTTTCTTTCAAAGAGTTATTCAAATTCTCAATAAATGATTTTAATTCTCTATTGTTTTTTGCAGAATCTTTGAATTTGTTCTCTAAATTTTGAATCTCATTTTTATTTTTAACTAAAAGCTCATAAATCATCTGTATATCTTGATTTATACTTTCGCTTGTTGAAGCCCCTAAATCATTGTTTTTACTTTTGGTTGCAATGATATTTTCTTTCTCTTTAATTGTTTGCAAGTTCGTATTTATATTATCAATGGTTGTTATTAACATTGATAATTGAGCATCTTTTTTATACACTTCTGCCTCTAATGAGTCTGCACGTGTTTGTGAATTTTCTTGCTCTGAAAGAAAATCACAACTGGTAATTAGGACAATTACTGAAAATAAAAAAACTAACTTTTTCATAATACTCTTTTTTAGATTTAATTATTTAATCCTTCTACAACTAAAACAATTTCACCTTTTGGGGGATTGTCTATGTAATATTTTGATAATTCTGTTAAAGTTCCTCGTTTTATCTCTTCGTGAATTTTAGTTAATTCCCTACAAACTGCTGCTCGTCTCTCTTCGCCAAAATGTTCTGCTAACTGCGTTAAAGTCTTAACTATCCTATGTGGCGATTCATAAAATATCATTGTGCGTTCTTCATTTTGTAATGAGCTAAACTTTTTTTGTCTACCTTTTTTATGAGGAACAAATCCTTCAAATACAAATCTATCATTTGGCAACCCTGCTATTGCAATGGCAGGAATAAGTGCCGATGCACCAGGCAAGCATTCTACTGTTATATCGTTGTCAATACACTCTCTTACTATTAAATATCCAGGATCAGATATTCCAGGTGTGCCTGCATCAGTTATTAATGCCGCAGTTTCGCCCGCTTTTAGTCTAGAGATGATAATATCTGTTGTATTATGTTCATTAAATTTGTGGTGAGAAAACATCCTTGTCGGAATATCAAAATGCTTCAGTAGTTTGCCCGATGTTCTAGTGTCTTCGGCTAATATAAAATCAGCTTCTTTAAGAATTCGGATAGCTCTCAAAGTGATATCTTCTAAATTGCCAATTGGTGTTGGAACTAAAATTAGTTTTCCCATAACAAAAATTAATTTTTAAATCGTCGCTTTACAATATCTAAAAATATTGAAACAGTTTCGTCATTGCTATCCCAGTTAAAATTAGATTTTAAAAAGCTATTTGCTGCTTCTAAATTTGGCATATTATTCAGCTGTTCAATGATTTGGTCATATAATTCTGAACTATTTTTAAATAATTCTCGTTGAAATAAAAATCTATCGTTTATCCCTATGGCTTTTTTCAAATCTGAAACTGCACTTTGAAAGTTAGCATCACTTTTCTTGCTGTTTGCAGCTAATTGTTCATTTAATGATTTATTATCTTTTCCCAAAACTTCGCCAATAACAGCGTTTGACTTAGGCTTTTGTGGGGCTGAAACTGTTTTAGTTTTTGTTTTTTCAATAGGTGGCGTCTTTATCTTTTCTTTTGGTTGAAGAGTTGGCTGAATTGCTGCCTTTTCTTCTGTTTCCTCAATTTTCGCAACTTCTTTATGCTCTTCAGCTACTTTTTCATCTTCTATTTCGATTATTACCTTTTCTGAAGCTTGTTTATTTTCCGATTGGGTAATAGTTTCTTCTATTTTAGTTGATGATTTTGGTTTTGGCTTTACTGTTTCTGATGAAATAATTCTTTCAGTAGAATCACTACTAACAGATTTTGAACTAGATATTAAAGAGAGTTTTTCAGATATTGAACTACTCTTTTTTTGTGCTAATTTTATATAACCTTCAGGAATATTCTCTTCATCAATAAATGTTGAAATTAATAACTCCAACTCTTGTATATCACTTTTTATTATTTTTAATAATGCATTTCTTTCCATTTCCATTCTCCTTTTCTTTACCTTTACAAATGTAATGAATGATATGAACAAAGTTAATACTTTTGTCTATTTTTACTGAGGAATAAGACGCTTTATAAGGAAAAAATTATGTTTTTAGAAAATACTTCTTTAAATAAACAGAAGAAAGGCTGGATTGAAGTTATTTGTGGTTCAATGTTTTCAGGTAAAACAGAGGAACTGATAAGACGTTTAAAACGTGCAGAAATTGCCAGATTACGTGTGGAAATTTTCAAACCAGTTGTTGATAATCGTTATTCAGAAGAGGATGTTGTATCACACGATGAGAATAATATTCGTTGCACTTCTGTTAATTCTTCTGGAAATATTCTTTTGCTTAGTGCCGATACTGATGTTGTAGGAATTGATGAAGCACAATTTTTTGATATGGGATTGGTTGAAGTTTGTAATTCTCTTGCAAACAATGGTGTAAGAGTTATAGTTGCTGGACTTGATATGAATTTCAAGGGTGAGCCTTTTGGACCTATTCCCAATTTAATGGCAACAGCTGAATATGTCACTAAAGTGCACGCTATTTGCGTTAGATGTGGTGATTTAGCACACAATTCTTATCGTTTTAAAGATAGTAAAAAGCTTGTGGAAATTGGCGCAAGCGATTCTTATGAAGCTGTCTGTCGTGATTGTTATAATAATCTAAAAAAATAGAGTGAAAAGATGGATTATGTAAGTTATTCTATAGAGAAAATTGCAAAATGGTGTGACGGAAAATTAGTTGCAGACAACAAAAATAGTGAGCTAATAAAATTAGCTTTCGATAGTAGACTTGTTTTTGATACCAATGGATTGCTGTTTTTTGCGTTAACTTCTAAACAGAATGATGGTCATAATTTTATCAAAGAATTATATAATAAAGGAGTAAGAAATTTTGTTGTAAATTCCTCTTTTGCCATTGATGATAATTACAAAAATGCAAATTGGATTATAGTTGAAAATACGCTTGATTCTCTTCAGAAATTAGCTCTCTCTTATCGAAAAACATTGGAAGCTGAGGTGGTTGGAATTACTGGAAGCAACGGAAAGACTATAGTAAAAGAGTGGATAGCTCAATTCCTATTTGATGATTTTAGTTTGGCTCGTTCACCGCGAAGTTATAATAGCCAAATTGGAGTGCCTTTCTCTTTGTGGAAAATTAAAGATTTTCATCAGATTGCTATTGTTGAGGCAGGAATTAGCAAACCTAATGAGATGGATAAGTTACAAAAAATGATTTTACCAAAAATTGGAATTTTAACCAATATTGGATATGCACATCAAGAAAATTTTGTAAATAAAGAGGAGATTCTAAATGAAAAATTAAAGCTTTTTAAAGAGAGTGATTTGATTTTATATAGTTGTGATAATGAGGTGATTCATTCTAAAATAAAAGAGGCTTATAAAGATAAGAAAACTTTAAAGTGGGGGAGAAATAGCTGTGCGGATTTACAATTGATTTCAAAAGAGATAAATTCTACTACCAAATTGAGATTTAGATGGCAAAATGATGAATTTGAAGTCGATTTTCAGTTTAATGACTCTGTTTCAATAGAAAATATTATGCCAGTTATTCTTTTTGCACTATATAAAGGGTATGCCTATTCTGATATTGCAAAAAAAGTCTTACAAATAGAGCCTGTGGCAATGAGAATGGAGCAGAAAGATGGTATAAATGGCTGTTTAATTTTAAATGATAGTTATAATTATGACATTTTGTCTTTAGAGGTAGCTTTGAATTTTTTAGGCCAACAAGCTACTAAAAAAGGGATGAGTCGCACTTTGATTTTGTCAGATATTGTTCAAAGTGGTGAAGATGATGAAGATATCTATCCTCGTATAGCAAAGTTGGTTAAGAGTAAAAATATTTCACGAGTCATAGGAGTTGGGGAAAGTATTTCTAACTTTGCTTCACTTTTTTCTGTTAAAGATGTTTTTTATTCTAAAACTGAGGAGTTTATCAATAATATTCATAATTATTCATTTAAAAATGAAGTTGTTTTAATAAAAGGAGCACGTAGTTTTAGCTTTGAAAAAATAAGTGAATTATTAGAATTAAAGCAACATAGCACTGTCTTAGAAATAAATTTAAACGCTTTTATTAATAATTTGAAAGTGTTGAAAGGGCATTTAAAGCCAGAAACAAAAATTTTGGGAATGGTAAAAGCTTTTGGTTATGGAAGTGGCTCTTATCCCATCTCTTCAACATTGCAGAATAATGGTGCTTCATATTTAGGTGTTGCTTTTGCCGATGAGGGTGTTGAGCTTAGACAGAAAGGGATTACGTTGCCAATTATTGTGATGAATCCTGAGATTAAGAGTTTTAATTTGATGCTTGAATATGATTTAGAACCAGAGATTTACAGTGTTGAGAATTTAAAAGAGTTTGCAAAAGTTGTGCGTGAATATGGTGGAGAGGGCAAGATTCATATAAAAGTTGATACTGGTATGAACCGTTTTGGATTTTTGCCCAATCAGATTGAAGAGTTGATATTGGAGCTGAAAAAAATACCATATTTAAAAGTTGTTTCTGTTTTTTCTCATCTTGCAGCTAGTGATGAGGTTGAGCATGATAGTTTTACAAAACTTCAAGTTGAGAAATTCAACCAAATTTGCGATAAAATTGAGCAATCACTAGATTATAAATTTTTAAAGCATATTTTAAATTCTGCTGGCATAGAGCGTTTTCCCGAATATCAGTTTGATATGGTTCGTGCAGGAATTGGAATGTATGGTTTTAGTGCCGATAGAGATTCAAATTTGCAAAATGTACTTACTTTAAAATCTTATGTTTCTCAAATCAAAATTATTGATGAAAATGAGTTTGTTGGCTATGGATTGAGTGAGAAATTAAATAAAGGAGATAAGCTAGCTGTTATTCCTGTAGGTTATGCTGATGGGCTAAATCGTCATCTAAGTAATGGAAAAGGCGAACTATTAATTGGCGACAAGTTATTCCCAATTGTTGGACGTGTTTGTATGGATACTTGTATGATTAATATCACTGGTAGTGATGTTACTCTTAATGATGAAGTAATTGTTTTTGGAGATAGGTATCCAGCATCGGTTATGGCAGACAAACTTGGCACTATCTCTTATGAAATAATGACAAATATTAGTCAACGTGTAAAAAGAGTCTATTTTAAAGAGTAGATTACCCTATTTTAGAAATATGTTCTAATTCATCTTCATCAACAATCTCAATGAGTCGTCCATCAACAGAGATAACCTTCTCTTTAGTGAAATTTGTTAATGTACGAATAGCATTGGAAGTTGTCATATTTGAGAAATTTGCTAAATCTTCGCGTGAAAGCAGAACATCTAAAATTTTTGTACCTTCTTTATATCCATAGATATCCCTTAAAAGTATCAAGCTTTCAGCTAAACGACCACGAATATGCTTCTGAGTTAATGTAACAGTTCTATATCTAGAAAAACCTAATTCTGTGGCAAATGAATGAATAATATTTCGACAAAGAGAGTTGTTAGAATCCATCAGTTCATCAATAACCTCTTTAGGAATATGAAAAATAGTGCAATTGTCAATTGCAACAGCCGATGCAACATGTTCAGAATTTGCAAATAGTGCTCTATAGCCTATCAAACCAGGAGATTTTGCCATACGAACAATCTGATCACGTCCGCCAATACCTTCTTTAAAAACTTTAGCAGTACCAGACCCCATACATAATAGGCCAGTTGGCATTTCACCATCTTTATATATAATCTGATTCTTCTTATATTTTATAGTAGTATGGTTATTCTCTAAAAAAGATTTCTGCTCATTTGTTAAAACGTTATAAATGATCTCAATATCTTTTATAGTGGGTTCTGCAAATTTTGATTTTGCCATATATTTCTAATGCTTAAATCTGTTTGACTATAAAATTATTAAATAGTTTGATAAAACATGTTACAAAACATATTAAATATGAATTCTTAAGATTTTTTTGTACTTTTTTAACAGTTTGAGAGCTAGTTAACTAAAACTTACCTTGCCAATTAAGGAAATTTCTCTAGAACTCCTCAATGGACTTGAAGTGATGTGTAAAACTGGTGGAGATTGATATCTCTTAAAATCACTACTATTTAATAAAGAAAGTGCTCGGTTTACTATTTCAGAATTATGACCCTCTGAGATTAATTCTTCTGCTGACTTTCCTTTCTCAATATGGTTGAATAGAATGTCATCTAATATATCATAATCTGGTAATGAGTCGCTGTCTTGTTGATTAGGGCTTAATTCTGCTGATGGTGGCTTTGTAATAGTGTTTATCGGTATAATTTCTTTATCTCTATTGATATATCTTGAAAGTTCAAATGCTCTTGACTTATACAAATCACCAATTACACTTAAAGAGCCATTCATATCGCCATAAAGAGTGCCATAACCAACTGCAGCCTCACTTTTGTTAGATGTGTTTAATAAAATGTGTCCAAACTTGTTGGAATATGCCATTAATATAGTCCCACGAATCCTAGCTTGAATATTTTCTTCCGTTACATTGGCTGGCTTATCTGAAAATATATCTGCTAAGCTTGTATTAAAGCTGTTAAATAACTCTTTTATGGGAATAATATCATAGCTTATATTGAGATTTTTGGCTAAGTCAACAGCATCTGTAATGCTGTGGTCGGTGCTATAGACTGAGGGCATCAAAATGCCATGAACATTTTCGGCTCCGATTGCTTCTGCAACCAATGCTGCAACTAGTGCAGAATCTAATCCTCCAGAAAGACCTAATACCGCTTTTTTGAAGCCCGCTTTTTTAAAAAAATCTTGAATTCCCAATATTAAAGCTTTGTGAATCAATGAAATTACATCTGAAGCTGTTACTTTGTCTGTGGTTTCTATGTTTGTTATAATTCTAACTTCTTCCTCAAAAGGGGAGAGTTGGTGAGTTGTCTCTCCATTGTCTATCACTATTTTAGATGAGCCATCATATATAAATTGAGCATTTCCGCCAACTTGATTAACATAGATTATGGGAGTGCTATAATTCTCTGCTTTTTTAGAAATTAAATAATTTCTCTCTTCTATTTTGTCATAAGCAAATGGAAGTGCAGCTATATTTACAATATAATTAGGCTTTAAAGCTGCAAGTTTTTGAATAGGCGATATATGGTTATATTGATTTTTTTCTTTCCAGTTGTCTGTTTGTTTATCATCCCATAAATCTTCACCAATGGTTATGGCTAATCTTTTACCATTAATGTTTATTACATTAAATTCATCATTGGGTTGAAAGTGTCTATATTCATTTATTGCACCATAGGTTGTTAAAAATGTTTTACTAGCAACAACTTTAGCACCTTGATTATTAACTACCCATGCAGAATTTAGTAAAGATTTACCTTTTAATTTTTTTGAAATAGATGGACCACCAATAATTGCAGTGATATTTTTACAATGCTTTGATAAATCGTTGATTTTTGCAATAGCTTGATTTACAAAACTCTCATTATATAGTAAATCCAATGGTGAGTATCCAGTAATTGCTAACTCTGAAAAAATAATAAGCTCAGCATTTTCATTTATTGCTTTTTCAATTGCTGTTATTATTTTTGAAAAGTTATAATCTAAATCACCAATTTTGTAATTAAGTTGAGCTATTGCAATAATCATTTTTTCTCTTAAAATATAAATCCTAAATTAAAACTAAGTCTGTTTAATATAGTTCTGTCTTTTACTTTGGTAATATCTAAAAGTCCGTTGTTAAAACGAGCTCCCAGCAACAGAGCATTTTTACTATTTAAAGAGTATTCAATTCCACCACCAAAATAATAACTCAAATCAACATGTCTAATATCATTTTTCCATGAATTATTCTTTTTGTCGACAGCTTTCATCTTAAATTGTGGTGCTACTCCCAAATCGGCATATATATTTATTTGTCTAAAGTCTGCAGAGCGCAGTTTTAGGCCAATAGGAATTTCTAGATATCTAAGTTTATAAGTATCTACTATTTGAGCTGCAGATTCACCATCAAAGCGTTTAAGCTTTCCACCTGTATTAACTACCGATACACCTGTGGATATAGCATAATTATCTCCAAAAAACTTGTCATATATTACTCCAAAGTTAATTCCTGTAATTGCAGATGTGCCATCTATTGTTGGGTTGTCTGTCCTCATCCATGATACGACGGGTGAAACTACTAGGCTAAATCTATTGTCATCTTTATTTTGACTAAAAGATGGTTTAAATAATAAAAAACTTAAAATTGCAATTAAAAATATCTTTTTCATATCTGTTTTTAAAAGTTTGGTTTTTATTCAACGAGCAAATTTAATGGTTTTATAGTAATATAAAATTTATTTTAATCATTATTCATTTTTTATGGTTGCTATCAATTGAATTTATTGCATAGGATTGAAATCTCAGATTCTTTTTCAATATTTTTATCGGACAACACTGTTTTTTTATATCTTTATTTATTCTATTGATTGGTAATTTTAATTTAAAAAATTATATAGATGATGAAGTCGTACAAATATTCTTACTATTTATTACTACTGGTTTTGTTAAACGGTTGTTTTTTTCAAAAAGATAAAGGCCCAGATGTTAGTAGTGTTGATATAAATATTTCTATTGAGACTTTCTATAAAGATTTGTTTTCTTTCGAAGTTGATAGTTTAGAGCAAAACTTGCCTTTTTTACAAAATAAATATGGTGAGTATTTTGAAAGGTATTGTGCTTCAATTATTGGTACAGGAGTGCCATCTTCTGAAAATTTTCTGAAAAATATGTCAACATTTTTATCTTATGAATATAATCAAGAGGTATTAGATACTATCTCTGTAATTTTTAAAGATTTAGATAAAATTGATGTTGAAATTGAAAACAGTTTTAAGCATTTAAAATATTATTTTCCCAATGTGGAAATTCCTGATATCTATTATCATATTTCAGGTTTTAATCAATCTGTAGCTCTTGATTCTTCTTGGATTTCAGTGAGTATTGAAAAGTATCTTGGAAAAGATTGTGTTTTTTATGAATGGCTTGGTACACCTGTCTATTTGCGGAAAGGGATGATACCTGAAAAAATAGCTCCAGATATAATAAAAGCTTATGCAATGTCGACTTACCCTTTTAATAGTGAGTCTGATAATCTTGTAAATCAAATGGTTTATAATGGTAAAATACTTTTCTTTATTAAGAAAATGATTCCGAATATAAGCTTGAATTTACTATTTGATTATACAGAGGATGAGGTGAAATGGACACGAAAGCATGAATCAAAAGCTTGGGCATCTTTGGTTGAAAAGAAACATCTGTTTTCTTCAGATAGAACCATTTTGCAAAGATATGTTGGTGAGTCTCCTTTTACTTTCTATTTTGGACAAGAATCACCTGGAAAAATGGGAAACTATTTTGGTTATCAGATTGTTTCATCTTATATGAAGAGAAATGAAAATGTTTCTATAGAAGAATTGATGACACAAAATGATGGTCAATATATTTTCAGACATTCACAATATCGACCATAAATTATAAAATATGGATAATTTAAGAGATAGAAAACAAGAACTTCGAAAACAGATATATGGCTTGCAGAGTAGTTTATCTCAAAAAGAGGAGGATTTTGAAAATAAAAATATTATTTCTAAAATAGAGATATTAGATGCTTATAAAAATGCAAAATATATAATGGCATATTGGCCTATGGAGAATGAGGTTGATATTACAGAGTTAATTAAAAGAGATAAAACTAAAGTATGGGTTCTGCCATCTATTGAAGGTGGAATTTTAGTTTTAAAAAGATATAAAGGTGAAGAAAATCTAATTGTTAGCAACTATTATGGAATTCTTGAGCCTTTTGGAGATGCTGAAGATTTGCACGAATTAATAGACTTGGTTATAGTACCAGGAGTTGCATTTAATAGCAGAGGAGAAAGAATAGGACATGGCAAAGGTTATTATGATAATCTATTGCCAAAACTCATTAATTCATATAAGGTTGGTGTAGGATTTTCATATCAAGAGTATGAAAACATTCCTATTAATGAACAAGACTTTATTTTAGATAAAGTTATTTTTGGAATGAGATAAAAAAAACCTCTGAAATTCAGAGGTTTTTATAAATGCTTTTATAAGTTATGCGGGGTGAATTGATTCAGTAGGACAAACATCCACACAAGCTGCACAGTCAGTACAAGCGTCTGCATCAATTACATAAATATCACCTTCGCTTATTGCGTCCACAGGGCACTCATCTATACATGCTCCGCAAGCAATACAAGTATCATCAATTACGTATGCCATTTTGTTATATTTTTATTTTATTAATAAATGATAAATACAAAATTATTCTCTTTTTTTTAATAAAAAAATCATTTTGCACTTTTCGTCCTTATTTGTAAGCGGTTTAAATTAGGATAAGAGGATGTTTATCAACTATTGCATACTTAACTTTTTGATGATTAGTCTTTTAGGAAGTTTATGGCTAGCCACGCCATATTCCCCATTGATGTTTTTAACGAATTTTCATTTAGGTTAAAATTAGATGTATGTAGGTTGCTAGTTTCACCTTTTTCCTGTTTTACTCCAAATCTGTAATATACTGATGGATATTTTTGTGTGAAATATCCAAAATCTTCTGCCGTCATTCTAGTTTCTAATTTTTCAACCTTTTGATCTCCCAAATATTGCTTTGCAAAACTTATTGCTTTCTCTGTCGATTTTTCATCGTTATCAACCATCGGGAAACCATCTTTTATGTCAATATCACATTGACAATTATATGCCTTTGCTGTTAGTTTTGCAATCTCTTTAATTTTATCTTTGATTTTTGCTCGCCACTCTTCGTTTAGAGTACGTAAAGTGCCAGCTATCTCAACTTTTGCAGGGATTATATTATTTGCTCCGTTTCCAACTATTTTGCCAAATGTTAAGACTGTAGGAATTGAAGGAGGAACTATTCTGCTGACTACTTGTTGCATAGATACAACCACTTGACTTGCTGCAAGTATCGTATCATCAAAATTTTCTGGTAAGGCACCATGTCCACCTCTTCCTTTTATGGTTATATAAATTTCATCTGCCGAAGCCATATATATCCCTGGTTTAAAACCAACTTTTCCAGCTTCTAGTTCTGGTAAAACGTGCTGTCCAATAACAACTTCTGGCTTTAGCTTATCAAAAATCCCTTCTTTTAACATTAAAGAAGCACCTCCAGGATAGCGTTCTTCACCTGGTTGAAATATTAATAAGATAGTTCCACCCCAATACTCTTTTATTGAGTTCAAAATTCTTGCAGTTCCCAAAAGTGATGCAGTGTGAGCATCATGTCCACAAGCGTGCATAACCCCTTTGTTTTGTGATTTGAAATCAAAACTGTTTTCTTCTTCAATTGGAAGTGCATCAATGTCTGCTCTTAAGGCAATTACTTTGTCAGATGGTTTATCTCCAATCAATTTGCCAACTACACCTGTGCCAGCAATATTTGCCTCAAATGGAATTACTAATTTTGATAGCTCATTTTGTATATATAGAGATGTCTCTTCCTCTTGAAAAGAGAGCTCAGGATTTTTATGTATATCTCTTCTTATTTTTATGATATCATCAAAATACTCTTCAGATAGCTCTTTTATTTTTTGAATTATATTTTTATCCATTGTCTTACATATTATAATGAAAAATAAAAGTATAAAAAAACGAGAAGAATCCAATTTAAGAATTCCTCTCGTTTTAATATTTTTAAAATAAATTAATCTAAAAGAGTTGCTAGTTTTTCACTTATAGCATCTCCTCTAAGATTTTTATCAATTATAACTCCATTTTTATCAAGTAATAGTGTTGTTGGAATACTCTGTATTGAATATTCTGTAGCGACTTCGTTGTCTTGATCAAAAGCAATTGTCCATGTTAAGCCGTCTTCTTTTACTGCCTCTAACATATCTTCTTCCGATCTATCTAAAGAGATACCAACAATTTCAAATTCGTTGCCTCCAAATCTTTCATATACTTTTACTAAATTAGGATTTTCAATCCTACATGGTTGACACCATCCAGCCCAAAAGTCAAGAAGTATATATTTACCTCTTAAATCTTCAAGTGAAAATTTATTTCCTTTCATATCTGTAAGAGTAAAATTAGGTGCTACTTTACCAATATCTAATTTAGCTTCTATTTCAGCTTGCAACTTAATAGATTCTAACATTAAGTTTAGTTGTTCAACGTATGGGTGTGTACTGTATGAACCAGATAATTTAGTAACAACTTCATCTAATTCTTCTGCCTCTAATGATTGAGCAAAATTTAATGCTAAAAATGCACCAATAACATTATTGTTAGAGAATATCATGCTTTTATAATACTCTTGCTGTTCTTCAACAATTTTTTGATAGTCTTCCATCAGACTTTGCATTGCTTCTTGGTCACCTGTAGCTTGAGCTCTACCAAATTCTTCGCTTATCGATTCTACCTTGTCTTGGTGAGGTATATTGTCATTTACCTTTACGAAAATATCATTAGATTTTGAACCTTTTACAGTAGCTTCACTTAAGTCTTCAGACACTCCAGTTATGCTTATGTTTGAATTCTCTAAGAAAAATGCAATAGGAACTTGATTTTCATCTAAAAATATAAGATAAAATTCAGGATATTCAACACTTCCTTCAAATGTAAAGCTTCCTTCAATAACTTCTGCACTGCTAACATCAACAAGACCGCGAGATTCTACTTTTTTTAGATGAACTGTGCCATTAAGACCATCTTCTAATTTACCTGTAATTTTATAGTTATCAGAAGAACATGCAGAGAGTAATCCGGCAACTATGAATGTTAATAATAGTAATTTTTTCATTTTAAATGTCTCTTTTACAAATTGTTAAAATATGTGTTTAATAATATTCTTGCAGCTTCAAATGAACTTATCTGTTCATTATTAACCATAACTTCAAAGGTGGGAATTTTCTCTTGAACCAACGAATTTTGATAGAAGTTATTTTTTAATTTTTCAACAATTGTTTCATGCATCCAATATTGTGCTTGCTCTTTTCTGTTTTGGGTGAAATAATCATTTGATTTTGTATGTTTTATATATTCATTAATCATTTCCCAAATATCAACCACACCTTTTGGACTTAACGAAGAACAGGTTCTTACTTCTGGTCTCCATCCTGATTTTGTTGGAGGGAAAAGGTGTAAAGCATTTTTATATTGTGCCTTTGTAAGATTTGCTCTTTGTATGTTGTCGCCATCTGCTTTGTTAACAGCAATTCCATCAGCCATCTCCATAATTCCTCTTTTAATGCCTTGAAGTTCATCACCAGCACCTCCAATTAATACAAAAAGGAAAAAGTCAACCATTGAATGCACTGCAGTTTCGCTTTGCCCAACACCAACTGTCTCAATTAAAATGTGACTATAACCAGCGGCTTCGCATAGAATTATAGTCTCTCTTGTTTTGCGTGCCACACCACCCAATGAGCCAGCAGAAGGGGATGGACGTATGTAGGCTTTGTCTTTTGTTGATAACTGCTCCATGCGAGTTTTATCACCTAAAATACTGCCTTTGGTTCTTTCGCTACTTGGGTCAATTGCTAAAACTGCAACTTTAGAACCTTGCTCAATAAGATTAAGACCCATGGCTTCAATAAATGTACTCTTTCCAGCTCCCGGAACACCTGTTATTCCAATCCTTACAGAATTACCTGAGTGGGGAAGACATTTTAATATAATCTCCTGTGCAATCTCTTGATCATTTGCTAAAGAACTCTCTATTAATGTTACTGCTTGACTTAAAATTGTAATGTTCCCATCTAAAATACCTGCCACATAATCATCTGCTGTTAGTTTTTTGCGTTTCTGCTTTAAAAAACGTTCTGCAGCAGATTTATTAACTGCAGAATGGTGTTCAACTCCTTTATTTACTGTTAAACCCTTAAAAGATGGGTCATTTTCTATATGGTCTGTTTTTGACATTGAATCTAATATACTTTTTAATTAACTATTGTAGCCGATATTCTTAAAAGCATTGTGCTTTTCTTTGGGTCATTAGAATAGATAGTGATTGATTTACTTTGTCTACCTGAACGCCCACGAGTGTTAAATGTAACTTTTATATTAGCACTGTCACCAGCATCAATGATATCTTTATCTGGATCTGTCGCAGTACATCCACACGAAGCTTTTACTTTTCTTAGAATTAGCTTCTCTTTTCCCTCATTAGTTATTTTAAATGTATGTGTTAAAATATCACCCTGTTTTACAGTGCCAAAATCATGATTTGTTTCACTAAATTGAATATCTGGTGCATTTGCTAATTGTTGAGAATTTAGTTTGCTAAAATCTTCTTCAATTGTTGCACTAACGCTAAATCTACCATCGGAAACTTGAACTCCATTAATTGCTAGATACATTTGTGATATAACAAATCCCCAATCATCTATTTTTGATGCATCAAATGTGGCTTTTATTATACCTTTTTCTCCAGGTTGTACTGTCGCTGGAACAACTTGAACAGAAACATGTTTGGGAATCTGTTTAAATGTCACTGACACAGGATTTGAGGATATATTTACAAATTCCATACTCTCATTTTTGGTAGCATTTGGCTCAACACGTGTAAACGATAGATGAGAAGATTTCAAACGCACATCACCCATTAATCGAGGGTATGTATCTTCTACAGTTTTTGCACGTGGTAAAACATTTCCAACAATGCGTAAAACATCAGTTGGAGGAGTAGCATTGGAATTTATCGTAATTGTTTTGTTGAAGTTTCCCGGACGATTAGATGGGTCAAAAGCTACTTTGATAAACCCTTCTCCACCTGGAACTATTGGCTGACGTGTCCATTCAGGTGAAGTACATCCACACGAAGCTCTAACATTATGAATTACTAATGGTTGAGAGCCAATGTTTTTAAATTTGAAGTTATATGTAGCAACTCCTTTTTCTTCAGAAATATCACCAAAATCATGAGTTCTCTTTTCAAAACTAATTGTTGGCTCAACGTTTTGTGAAAAAGTATTTGGTAAAATAAATAACGATAAAAGAATAACTTTTAAAATTTTCATATCAATATAATTTAATAATTATCACAACTCTTTTTGTAACATCTCACAAATTTAACAAAAAGTAGTAACTTAAAGTTTATTGTGAAGCATAAATTATGCCATCAAATCAATTTTTTTCAGTTTTGGCCAGAACTATATGACCTATTCTACAATGTAAACATTTTTTTAAGTCACAATAATTTTTTTTCAAAAATACAATTGCTTGTGTTTGTTGAGCGTTTTTAGGTGGATGATAAATTTCTCCCCATTTTTTAATTATGCTGTTTTTTTCTGGAGGTAAATCTTCAAGCCAGTCAATAGCTTTTTGGCGCAATGTCTCATCATCATGTGCTTTACCGTATGCAAATGCTATTGGAATAAAAGTATTAATTAATATGAGGTGTTTTGCAAACTTTCCAATTGTTTTTCCTTTTTTAACTGATGCTCTTGAAGGGTAGTAGTGGGTTTGCCAATATTCAGAAATTGATACAGACAAAAGTTTATTTAATGCAGACACTTCGCTAGTATCTAATATTTTTTTTAAAGAGAGTTTATCATTATAAAATAGTGAAGCAATTTGCACTAATCTAATTGATGGAAAGTTTGAAGGGCGTAGTTTTGAAAATTTCCATTCGTGTATCTCAAGTGGAGTTAGATTATATTTATTTTTTAAATGTAAATATTCTCTTATCAAAATTGAGCTATATTCATCTGGATTTTCAATATCTGACAAAAAGCCACCTTGCCCAAGAAAAAGAGCTTCTAAAACCGTTAGATTATCTCTGTTTTTTTGTATTAATATCCACGGTGTGTTAAAAGCTAACTTTTCAAAGGTGTCACCATTAATACCAAAGCCGAAATTACGCAAAAGTGTAGCATAAAACAATGAATTCCAGTCATTCTTATTGTTCTCAAGCACTTGAGACATCCATTCATGTTTTAATTCCAATTTTTCAGCTAGCATTCTATCTAGCCAGTTTTCGTAATCAAAGGAATTTACATTTTTTATTTTATTTGCACAAGGTATCCATAATTGATTTTGGAAAAGCTCTAAATAGTTATTCTTAATGGAATCTGTAATTGGCATTATCCATGTTGGGATATAATTATTTAAAGTATTGGTAGCTATTTTGTCATCTTCTATAACTACATGAAGTATAACATTGTCATACGCCTTGTCTGTATGATGATTATGCCTAAACCAATCAGAGCCTTTGATATGAATTTCTACATTTCCAGCCCACAATGTATCACCTATTTTTATCTTAGCATTAAAAAAGTCCGGACCAGCATTTGTGTTATGTATTCCAGGATGAATAATCTCAAGTTGAAGCCCATCTGTAGTATGAAAATTATTGGAAATATATAATTTATGTTTCCATATATAATGAGCAAAATCCTCGTAAATATGCATGTTGTAATGAGTTAGTTAAGATATTAATAGGTGTAAATTTATAATATTTTTATATTAATATCAATACTGTTCTGAAGAATATTATATAGTTATATTAAAGATTTTTTTATATTCTAATAATTCTAATAAAATATATACTCATTAGCTAAGCCAGAAAAACAATGAAAATTATAAGAATGTATAGTGTTCTATTAAAGAAATAGTTTAATTTAAGCTGTAATGTTTGAACTATTTGTGTTTTAGTTTGTTATATAATTAGGGTGTGATAAATTTAGTCATAATAATTCGACTGTTTGTCAAAATAATATTGAAAAAATTGCAGTTAATGCTTATTTGGTATAATTTTGTTTAAATAATGTAATTATTATAAATTATTGTTTTATAAAACCTTTAAATTGTGTTATTATGAAGAAAATATTTTATTTGTTTTTTGTTTTATCACTCGCTCTATTTGTAGGATGTAGTGATGATGATAAGGATGCTACTTTTAGTAAGCATAAGCCTGAAGAGCATAAGAAAGAGATACAAAAGGATGCTGCTAAGGTAGTTGAAACGCTTGAGTCTATTCCTGAGTTAGAAGCTGTTCAAGTAATTAGCGAGTTAGCTATGTTGTTTGAGGCATTAGATCAACCTCGCGTTATTGCGCCTGTTTTAAAAGCTACAATGCAAATGGGTGATGGCACAAAGTTTTTGGCTTCATCTGCAGGATTCTCAATTTCTGATGAGTTTGCAGAAATAGCTGGTATTTATGTTTTAGATGAGTTTGGTGATGTAGAAGAGTATACGCCAAGTAGTGATGAGTTTAGAGTTCAGTTTGTTTCTCAAGTTGTAGGGAATTGTGAATTTGCTCTATATGATTTTGCTGTTCTAAGTGTATCAAATGAATTACTTGAAGGTGAAGTAGAAGAATTACCAACAAGTTTAAAAGCTTATTTAAAAGCAGGTAACCGAACATTGTTAGAAATGAGCTATTCTGCAGATTTTGGTGGACAAGATTCTCCAGAAAAAATAGATTTCACATTATCTGCAACTCCTTTCACATCTTCGTTGAGTTTTAGAGGGTCTACATCAAAAATGTCATTAGATTTTTCTTTTAAAGAAGGAAAAAATAATATTCTTGGAATGCACTTCGATACTCAAGGAAATTTTGATATGGACTTAATTGAAGGAATGTTTGAAGCTGATTTTGACGATGAAGAAGAAGCTTTCCTTACACAAGAGATTATTGATAAAGTAAACTTATGGGTTGCAGTCGGAAATTTAAAGACTGATGCTTTTGTTGATTTTAAAGGATTGAAAACGCCTTTAAATCTGTATAATGATTTGAATGAAAATTCTACAAAAAGAGATTTTGAAAAAATAGCTAGTGGATTGAATGATAACATAAAAGCTTATTTAAGATATAACGATAGTGATAAAGTTATAGCCAAAGGAGAGTTTTATGTTTATTCAGATGACTTTGTTGGATATAGTTACTTGGATTACGACTTTGTTTTTTCTGATGGTTCTGCTATTTCTGATGAGTTTGTTACAGAAACTTTTGAAGAATATATTGATTTCATCGGATTTATCGTTGGTGATGAAGATTGGTATGAAGATCTTTTCTACGATGACCTTGACGATTTCGATGATTGGAACTTTGATTGGGAATAAAATAGAAAATTCATTTGTTTAATATTTTTGGGGTTGCATTAGCAGCCCCAAATTGTTTATATCTATATTTTAGATATCTATTATGAAGAGAATCACTGTTGTTATTTTCTTTTTTCTTTTTATTACAATAATATCTTTTTCTCAAACAGATTGTATAAAGGGTATTATTGTTAATAAGCATAATGGTGAAACAATTAGTTATGCGCAAATTGAGATTATTGAAACAAAGAGTGGAGTGACATCCAATAAAGATGGCTTATTTGAACTTTGCAATCCTAATAACTCACATCGCATTGAAATTTCACACTTATCTTATGAGTCACTTATAATTCCTGTTGCCTTATTCAAAAATGATACTACTATCATAGAACTTGCAGAGAAAAATATTGTAACCAATGAGATATTAGTGCGTGGTGTAGTTAAAAAAGAAGATATAAAAACTATGCCTGGAAAAGAGCGGTTGTCTCAGCAATTAATTATCAATCAGACTTCTTTTATGGGGCAGCCCGATATAGTTCGTTCTCTGCAAGTTATGTCTGGTGTGCAATCTGTTAGTGAGGGAGTAGGGGATATTTTTGTAAGAGGTGGTGGACCAGGACAAAATTTAATTCTTGTGGATGATATGGAGTTGATGAATCCTGTTCATCTAATGGGAGTTTACTCTATTTTTAATCCATTCACGGTAAATTCAGTTGATTTATTTAAAGGATATGCACCAGTTTCGTATGGTAGTCGCCTTTCGTCAGTTATTTCAATAATATCTGAAAACCCATTGCAAAATGAGAATGAGTTCGATGTTTTAGTTGGTAATGTTGCTTCTAGTATCAACGGAATGATAAAATCAAAAGATGAAAAGTGGGGATTTCTTTTTAGTGCAAGACGAAGTATGCTTGAATTATATGGTTCTATTTCTTCTATGTTTTTATCAGATGAAGAGGGCTTTTTTGATTTAAGTGATTATAATTTTTATGATGTGAGTGGTAGACTAATCTATCAGCCAAATGAAAAAAATAATTTTGCACTAAATTGGTATTTAGGTTCAGACCATTTTGGACTAGATAACCCTAGAATAGATTATTTTGCCACAACAGATTTTGGTAATAAGGCAGTTCTAGCCTCATGGAATCGTTGGATTAATTCAAGCATAAAATTAAATATAAATGCTGGAGCTACTCAAGTGTGGTCTGGCTTTGATGGACTTCTTTTTAATACTGATATTAAGTTTGATACAGAGCATATTAGATATTATTCCAATGTGAGTTTGGCTGGTGCTTATAAAAATCATGCATACAGCTTAGGGGGAAAAGCTACAATTTATAATACAATACCTCAAAATATGTATATGAGAACAGAATCAGATACAACAAAATTTTATGGGGATTTGAAAAATAATGAAATTGAGTTTTTTGTAGAGGATAATATTAATATAAATGAAAAACTTACTTTTTATGTTGGTGGAAGATTACATCTATATTCAACAGTTGGGCCGTATAAATTCAATGATGAGGTTGGAAGAAATATTGAGTTGGAAAATGGAGAACAAACAAGATATGAGCCTTATTTCTCGTTTGCTTCCTCATTTAGTTATAAATTAAATAGAAAAAGTGATTTAAAATTAGGCTTTTCTAGGAATATACAAACTGTACATTTAGCAAATATAAGTTCAATACCTTTGCCCAATGATATTTGGATGATGTCAACGCCAATTTTAAAACCACAAATTGGAATACAGGGTTCATTGGGATATTATAGAGAATCGTCGCTATTTAATTACTTTTTTGAAGTTTTTGCTAAAAAATTATCCAATCAAACAATTTTTAATGTGGATGTTGATAAAGAGAATGAATCCAGTTATTCGCCTTCATTGAATATTGATTTTGTAGATGATAACATCTATTATGAAGATCATTTTTTTGTTGGAAGTGGACGTGTATATGGTGCAGAGTTTGGCATTAATAAAGTTTTTGGAGATATAACAGGCGGTATTAATTATACATTGATGAAATCTGAACGCTCTTTTTCAAATGTGTTTGATGGTGAGTGGTTTCCAGATAAATTTGATAGGCGACATGATTTGTCAGCTACATTAAATTATAAAATAAATAAGAAGTGGGAGAGTTCAGCACTATTTATTTATGCTACTGGAAATACAATAACTCTTCCTGCAGGTAGGATGTGGATTATGGGAACAATAATGAATGATTATGCAGGGCTAAATAATTTTAGAATGCCGCCATATCATAGATTAGATTGGGCAATAAATTATAATATAACAACTAAATATTTTAAAAAATCAACTTTGAGTTTTTCTGTTTCTAATGTCTACAATAGAGCTAATCCTTATTTCATATTTTTCAAGATCTATAAAGGAGATAGTTTGTATGATTTAGATGTTGAAGCTGCACAAGTTTCACTTTTTCCAATTTTACCATCTCTATCATGGAGGGTTAAATTTTAAGCATATGAAAAAGATATTTTTATACATACCGTTTATTATGCTTTTTGTGTCCTGCGCAAAAGATATAACTATTGACCAACCTGCATATAAAAGACAAATAGTGGTTGATGGGTATATTGAAACAGGTCGAGCTGCATATATACACTTGACTTATAGTTCGCCTTTTGTGACAAATTATGACTCTATATCTATTTTAAATTCTTTTCTCAACCATGCTAAAATTACAATAAACTCATCTGATGGTGAAAGTGAAATATTCTCTTTAAGAAGAGAAAAAGATTTTTTTCCACCTTTTGTCTATCGAAGTAGAAATATTATTGGTAAAGAGGGTGTATCTTACGATATAGTTGTTGAGGCTGATGGCAAAATAATAACAGCCACTACTTCAATTCCTAAATCTGTGAAAAATATTGATGCTGTTTTTGAATTAACAAGTGACACAACAGGGTTTCTTAAGTTTAAAATTAATGAATCTGTAGAAAGTAAGATGTTTCTTTTTCCGCGAGTAAAAAGTTTAAAAGCGGAAGAGAATTTTCATGCATCTTTTCATGGAGTTTATGAGCAAAAGAGTGAAAACTCGGATGAAATATGGCATTCTGTTTATAGAGTTGAAGAGAATAGGTTTCTTTCATTGTTGGGTGAGAGTTCTATCTACAGGTCTTATCCAAAATATCAGTATGATATAAATGACACGATATTGATGATGGTTGGCACTGTTGATGAAACTTCATATAAGGTTTTGAAAAGTCTCTATTTTGACTTATCTCAAACAGAAAATCCATTTGCATTTAATGGCTCTAAAGTTGAATCTAATATTAATGATGGAATTGGGCGCTGGACAGGTATTGGAGTAGCTTCTTTAGACACCTTAGTGCTAAAGAAGCTTATAAAATTTTAAATTAGTCCTTTCTCTTTAAGAAGAGCTTCCATCTCTTTTTGAACCTCTAGTGCTGCATCTTTTGCTTTTTCTGCAAAATCCTCTTTATTGCTAGCATAAATAATCTGTCTTGAAGAGTTTACTAGTAAACCACACTGTTTATTTATACCATACTCAACAACCTCTTTTAAGCTGCCACCTTGCGCTCCAACGCCTGGCACTAATAAGAAATGGTTAGGAACGATATCTCTTATATCTTTCAACATCTCTGCACGTGTTGCACCAACTACATACATCATATTATCTGTATTTCCCCACTCTGAAGAGGATTTGATTACTTTCTCAAATAACTTCTCATCGTTTTCTTCCATATATTGGAAATCATCAGCACCCTTATTAGAAGTTAGAGCTAACAGAATTACCCATTTATCAACATAAGTCAAAAATGGTTTAACTGAATCTTCGCCCATATATGGTGCAACAGTAACTGCATCAAACTCCATTGCATCAAAGAAGGCACGAGCATACATACTTGATGTATTTCCAATGTCTCCACGTTTTGCATCTGCAATTATGAAAATATCAGGATAGTTATAACGAATATAGTTAACAGTTTTTTCAAGGCTATTCCAACCATTTACACCGAGGCTTTCATAAAAAGCTAAATTAGGTTTATAGGCTACAGTAAATTCTTGTGTAGCATCAATAATCTCTTTATTAAAAGCAAAAATAGGGTCTGATGTATCCATTAAATGACGTGGGATTTTTTGTATATCGGTATCTAAACCGACACATAAAAAACTCTTTTTTGCTTTTATCTGTTCAAAAAGTTCTGCTGCATTCATAATTTAGTAAATAAAAATTTGAAAATATTACTCTTCGCTAACCCTTAATCTCTCTGCATTTTCTTCCATTTGCAGTTTATCTATAATGTCTTGAATATCACCATCCATTATAGCTGGTAAATTATGTGTAGTGAGATTAATTCTATGGTCTGTCATTCTTCCTTGTGGGAAGTTGTAAGTTCTAATTTTTGCAGACCTATCACCAGTTGAAACCATAGTCTTTCTTTTAGAAGAAATTTCATCTAAATACTTTTGATGTTCAAGATTATAAATTCTTGTTCTAAGTTCAACCATTGCTTTTTCAAGGTTTTTAATCTGCGATTTTTGGTCTTGACAGGTAACTACTATTCCTGTTGGAATATGAGTTAATCTAATTGCCGAATAAGTTGTGTTAACAGACTGTCCACCTGGCCCAGATGAGCAATATGTATCTTTTCTAATGTCTTCATTTCTAAGTTGAACATCAAATTCTTCTGCTTCTGGCAAAACAGCTACTGATGCTGCTGAGGTGTGAACTCTTCCTTGAGTTTCAGTTTGTGGAACACGCTGAACTCGGTGAACACCAGATTCATATTTTAAAATACCATAAACACCATTTCCTGTCACATTGAAAACAATCTCTTTATATCCACCCGATGTTCCATCTGATGTGTTTGATATCTCTACTTTCCAACCTTTATCTTCGCAAAATTTATTATACATTCTGAAAAGTTCACCTGCAAATATACTAGCTTCATCTCCACCAGCACCAGCGCGAATTTCAACAATAGCATTTTTATCATCTTCAGGGTCTGACGGTAGAAGTAGCAGTTTTATCTCTTCTTCCATTGCAGGAAGTTTTTCTTCCATCTCATCAAGTTCCTCCCTTGCCATTTGACGAAGTTCATCGTCATCTTCTTCTTTTAATATCTCTTTGGCACCAGATATGTTTTCAACTAAATTTTTATATTCTCTAGAAGCTTCAACTAATTTTTCTAAATCTCTATATTCTTTATTTAGTTTTATATATCTAGGTGTGTCTGAAATGACTTCAGGATCAGTTAATTGTTTGCCGATTTCTTCAAATCGAAGCGCTATTATTTCTAATTTTGGAAGTAATGAATTGTTCATATTTTTATTAAAGTAAAATGTGATTATAAAATTTGAATATCTCTCGATTGATTAAAAAAATGTCGAGCGTAGCTAATACTCAAACTCTCCAAATTCACTTTTAATTGTCAAGTGGGCTTTTGGAGCAGACTCACATCTACCAATAATTTTTCCTTCTATATTAAATGATTTTGCAATGTCGATTATGTTTTGAGCAATCTCTTCTGGAACATATAATTCCATTCTATGTCCCATATTAAATACTTTGTACATCTCGCTCCACGAAGTATTCGATTCCTCTTTAATAATCTTAAATAGAGGTGGAATGTCAAACATATTATCCTTTATAATATGTAGATTATCAACAAAATGCAATATTTTAGTTTGTGCACCACCTGAGCAATGTATCATTCCATTAATCTGAGCTCTATGATGTTTTAAAATCTCTTTTATAACAGGAGCATAAGTTCTAGTTGGAGATAATACTAATTTTCCAGCATCAATTCCAAGACCTTCAATCTCTTGTGTTAAAGAATAACTTCCAGAATAAACTAAATCATCAGGAACTTGTGGGTCAAAGCTTTCTGGATATTTCTTTGCCAAATAGTTTGCAAAAACGTCATGACGAGCAGATGTTAAGCCATTACTGCCCATTCCACCATTATAGCTATCCTCATAAGTTGCTTGTCCATAAGATGATAGGCCTACAATCACATCACCTGGTTTTATTCTGTCATTGGAGATAACATCTTCTCTTTTCATTCTAGCAGTTACGGTTGAGTCAACAATTATTGTACGAACTAAATCGCCAACATCAGCTGTCTCACCACCTGTAGAATATATTGATATGCCATGGTCTCTAAGTTGTTGAAGAATTTCCTCTGTGCCATTAATAATTGCACCAATAACTTCGCCTGGAACTAAGTTTTTATTTCTTCCAATTGTAGATGAAAGAAGAATATTATCTGTAGCACCAACACAAAGCAAATCGTCAACGTTCATAATAATTGCATCTTGTGCAATTCCTTTCCAAACTGATAAATCGCCAGTCTCTTTCCAATACATATATGCTAAAGCAGATTTTGTACCTGCACCATCAGCATGCATTATATTACACCATTGCTCATCACCAGCTAAGATGTCTGGAATGATTTTGCAAAAAGCTTTTGGATAAAGTCCTTTATCTATATTTTTTATAGCATTATGAACATCTTCTTTCGAAGCCGATACTCCTCTTAGGTTATATCTTGAATCTGAACTCACTGTATTATTTTTTATGAAATGAAATTTTATGCAAAAATAGTTAATCTTTTGGTAAGTTCAACCCTCAAAGTTATTAAAGCTCTTAAAAAAGATTTAAATATTAGTTATTATTGATGCTTTCAAGTTGAAAACTTAATTCTATCTCTTTATTTTTTTCAACCCCTTTTGTGGATATTTTTCTTGATTGATTAAAAAACCCAGGTGAAGATATTTGCAAAATGTAATCATTTTCAGGTTTCAGAAGTGTCATAATTTCACCTGTTGGTTGCACATCTATAGTCATATTTGTGCCCTCTGTTCCTATTAATCTAGCTTTAGTATTTTGCGGTATTGAATCTTGCTGATTCTCTATTTTTATTGAACCATATAATACTATCTGTATAACAGGTTCTTCAAAAGAGTAGATGTTGTCTAAACCACGTGCATTATCTCTTGAGCTACTGAAAAAACCAGCATTTCTGTTTTTATGAAAAGTTATTCCAAAGTCATCAGCAATGGAGTTTATGGGCTGTCCCATATTTTTAATATCCCAATAATCCTCTTCAATTAATTTAGCCTCAAATATATCTAAACCTCCATAACCGATATGTCCATTAGAGCTAAAATATATTGTGTTATTATCTCTTACATACGGAAACATTTCATCACCAGCAGTATTTATCTGGCTTCCTAAATTTATTGGTGTTGACCATCCATCATTGGCTTGTTCAACTTTCCAAATATCTTTACCACCAAAACCTTCTGGCATATCAGATACAAAATATAATGTTTTGCCATCGGGAGAAATTGCAGGATGTGCATATATCAAACTATCTGAACCAAGTTCAACTTTAGTTGCTTCGCCCCATCTGCCTCCCATTTTCTTTATAGTCCATATTTCCGCACCCATTGGTCCATTTTCGTCATATCTTGTGCGTGTAAAATAGGCATCTTTTCCATCATCTGTTAGTGAAAATGTACCATCTTCCCAATCTGTGCTCGGCTCTTCAGGAATTAAGTATTCTGGTTCTTGCCACTCTCCACGTGCATTGTGAATAGCAGTTTTTAGAGTTGCTAGCCCCTGACCAGTTATTTGACTCTCATATCTTTTTGTTTTTTTATAAGGTGCGAGAGATGTGAAATATATTTGTGAGGGGTCTTCAGGGTCGATGAAAGGAGAAAAATTGCTATTTTTTGTATTAATACGTCTTAGTTTCTCTACTTTATGTTTAGTGTGTGGAGGAGGATTTTGTGCCAGTCTGCAAGAAGCCTTTCCGTTATTTGCTCGTTGGTCACCAAAATATTTTTCCATATATAAATCATAGAACTCAATAGCTTCATCATATTTTTCAACTCGTCTGAG
>CAZHHH010000015.1:4068-31708 GCA_964532085.1 uncultured Marinilabiliaceae bacterium | reverse complement strand
AATAGACAGTTTTGAATAGTAATACCTGATTCATAAATGATCATTGCACCACCGCGAGTATGATAAACTTCTTTACCATTAGTGTTGTAAAAACTGGCGCTATTTGCATTTCCACCTTGAACAATGAATCCGTCAAATACATTTTCACTTGGCATATCGTTGGCAACTACCACATGATAAACTGCGTCATTTCCATCTAAAATGGTAGGATAGTCTGTCCAGTTACGAGTCTCTAAATCTGTTGCTCCATTGTCAGGACTAAATCCGCCATATACTTCTGTATAACGAACCAATGCGAAGCTGTTTTCAACACCTTTGTCTGTACCAAAGTTAGCACCATCTTGTGCACTATAAAGCGGTGAGTAACTTCCTTCTGCTACATATATTTTCAAAATATTAGAAGCATTGTAACTAGATTCATTTTCTTTTGCCCAAATTAAAGCATCTGCTAACTCTTCAACTGCATTTGTCCAAGAATCACCTGTTTGTAAACTGTTAGATGCATTTTTATCAACATAAATTATGTTACTAGTATCAGGAGTAATCTCTGGCTTTTGCACGGTTATTTCGAAAGAAGCATCATAGATACATCCTCCAATATCAAATGTGTAATGGATATAATCTGTCCCATAATGGCCATATTTAGGGGTTGCTTCTCCATTGGCATCTATATTTACAATTCCGTTTTCACTGCTCCAAGTACCACCAGCATCGCCGTCGGTAGTGTAGGCTATTGTATCTCCATAAGATAATATGTCAACACCAGAGATGGTGCCAGGATTAGTAGTAGCACTATATTCAATAGCACCTATATCAATAGCGCTTCCGAAGACTCTATCATTACCGTCATAATCTAAAGCTGTTGAGGCATCTGGAAAATAGCTATTGTTCCCTGCATCAAGCGCATTTGAACAAGGTTTTATTCTGAAATCTCGGTTTGTGATATCGATAAAAGGATTAGTTGTAGTTAAGATGTTACCAGTGCTGTTTACTCCCCAATAATCAGACCAGAAGGTAAGATTGAAGTAGCAGTTACGATAAATGGCATATCCTTCACCTTCATACTCTTTAAATGGCGCGCTGCCTGATGCTACATGAAAAATAGAATTTGAAATGGTAGCTGCAGCAGTTGAATAAAGGATAGTACTTTTATTATTTGCTGTTGCAGGATCATCGTAAAAGGTACTATTGATAATCTCAAATGATGTAGTTGTGTATGCAGCAGCTATGGCTAATCCTTCATTATCACTTGTATTACTGTCAAAGATAGAATTAATAATTTTAGTAGCCTTATTGCCACTCACATATAATGCTCCACCTAATTGCATTGCATGATTATTCCTAAACAAACAGTTTTGTATGGATATGCTTGATTCATAGATAGCCATTGCTCCACCAGATCTATGAGAGACTGATCTGGAGTATGAGGTATAAGAACCAATATTATTTGCATTTCCTCCTTGAACTATAAATCCGTCGAATAGGTTAGTAGGAAACAAATCAACGGCAACCACTACGTGATAGGCAGAGTTATTTCCATCCAAGATAGTGGGGTAGTCTCTCCAATTGCGAGAAGCTAAATCAATAGCCCCATTATCGGGACTAAAGCCACCATAAACTTGTGTACTTTTCACAAGTAAGAAAGCATTTTTCCCACCTTGATCAGTACCAAAGTTTACACCATTTTCTGCGCTATATAAAGGAGTATAAGTTCCTTCGGCAACAAAAATTTTGAGTGGGGTAGCATAAAAATCAGTTTCATTTTCTTTGACCCATATAAGGGCATCTGCCAATTCAGGTACTGCATTTTCCCATGAGGAACCGTCATTTGTACCGCCAGTTACATTTTTGTCCACATATAAAATATCATTTGTAGGATTAAGTTGTGCTTGAATTAAGCTAGCCCAAAATAGGCCGCTTAAAAGTAATAAGTAGAGTTTTGCTCGTTTCATACTTAGTGTTTTAGTTTTTTAAAATAATTTGTTTGTTCTAATTACATAGAAATGTTGTTGAAGTTTTTTAAAAGGACAAAAAAGTCCTTTATTTTGATGAAATGATGATTTGTTATGATGAAATGATGTTTTATTTTGACGAATAAATAGGAATCAATGGACAATGTTCAATTATCAATGGACAATGTTCAGTTGTTGACCTTCCCTACTATAGATTGACCAAACCGCGTCAACAACAAAACTCGGCTGAGACCTAGCTTTTAGTTTTTAACAGTCTGACTTTGTTATTGCACCGCTTTCAGTTTTCATCTCTCAGACTGCACATTGAGCATTGTACATTCAACATTGAACATTGAACATTGATGATTGAAAATCAATTGTCTATTGAATGAAAAAAGGCTGCACTAAATCGAAGTGCAGCCTTTTAACTTATCTATTAATTAATAATTACTTTTTTACGAATTTATAAACCTCTGTCTGTCTATTAATAATTTGTATTTGATAAACTCCAGAAGTTAAATTTTGAATATTAACACTATTCTCTCCTTCGCTTAATTTATGTTGTGCAACTATGCTACCTGATAAGCTAACGATTCTAATTAAGCTAGCTTCTTGTAAATTAATTGTTACAACATCATAAGCAGGATTTGGATAAACTTCTATATTATTAGCCTTGTCAGTGTCAATATTTGTCGAAATACAGTCTTCAACTTCAACAAAAATAGTTTCGGAAACTACACATATTCCTTCTGTTATTGTATATGTAATCTCGTGAACACCTTCACCGGCTATTTGTGGGTCAAATTTGCCATTTGATACTCCTGTACCACTGAACACACCACCAGCGATGTTGACAATCAAATCTTCTGGTTCTTCTGTTGTACAGAAAGGACCAATTGGTAAAAACTCAAGAACTGTCGGTTGTTGTCTCTCAACAGCACCCATATCAATAGTACCTCTAAAAACTCGACTATTACCATAATAATCTGTTGCTGTTGAAGCATTGGCAAAATAGCTGTTATTTCCTGCATTTACAGCGTCTGAACAAATTGTCAAATTAAAATCTCCACCCTCTGCATCCACAAATGGATTTGTAGTATTAAGAATATTACCTACTTGGTTTGCTCCCCATACAGCACTCCAACCTGCTACATTAAAGTAAGAGTTGCGATAAACTGCATTTCCAACTCCATTATGTTGTTTAACCGGTATCGTTCCACCGTAAAAAATAGAGTTTGAAACAGTGGCTGAAGCTGACCAATAATTAATGGCACTTTTTGTTCCCGCTAGGGTCGGATCATTATAGAATGTACAATTTATAAGCTCAAATGCAGTTGAGGTACTTTGTACGTTTATAGCCAATCCCTCTTGTGCGGCTGTATTGCTATCAAAGATGGAGTTAATTACTTTAGCCCCATTACTTCCTATGACATATAAAGCTCCTCCCCACTGTTCTGAATGGTTATTTCTGAACAGACAGTTTTGAATGGTAATACTTGATTCATTAATCACCATTGCTCCACCTCTATAGTGGTAAACCTCCTTGCTATAAGCATTATATGTACTATTGCTAGAGGCATTACCTCCTTGAACGATGAATCCATCAAACAAGTTAACAGAAGGTAATGAATTGGCAACCACCACATGATAGACAGAGTTATTTCCATCTAAAATAGTTGGATAAGCTACCCAATCGCGTGATGCTAAATCTGTAGCTCCTCTGCTTGGGCTAAATCCACCATAAACCTGTGTGTTTTTAACTAGCAAGAATGCTTTATCCTCTTCTTGTGCAGCACTAAAGTTAGCTCCATCTTCTGCGCTGTATTTAGGATTATAAGTTCCTTCAGCCACATAAATTTTTAATGGATTTGATTCATTAAAGCTACTTTCATTGTTCTTAGCCCATTTCAGTGCTTCTGCTAAATCAGGAATAGCACTATTCCATGAATAACCGTTAGGTATGTTGGTTGTATTATTTGGATCCACATATAGTACATTGTTGTTTGGATAAATGTCAGGTGCTGGTACATTAACACTAAACTGAGCACTAATCATACATCCTCCTACATCAAAAGAATAATATATTGTCTCCAGTCCAAAACGGGTGTAGCTTACGGTTGCAAGTCCCGAGGCATCCATTTGGATAATGCCCTCTTTGCTTGACCATACCCCACCAACGTCACCATTTGTAGTGTATGTTGCTGTACCTCCTAAATTTAATGTTAAGCGCCCAGAAATAGAGCCTGGATTTGGTTTTGCTGTTTGTGCTTCAAAAGCTCCCATATCAATTTCACCATCGACTATTCTTGGATTTCCATTATAGTCAGTAGGAGCTATTGAATAGGGGTGGAAGTTGTTATTTCCATTATTAATAGCTTCTGAACATAATAAGACATTAAAATCTCCACTCTCACTATCTACAAAGGGGTCTTCTAAATTCAAGATGTTATCAGCTTGATTGCTACCCCAACCATTACTCCAAGAGGCTACATTAAAGTAAGAGTTACGATAAACTGCATTTCCAGTACCACTTATTTTAGCAGCAGGATTAGTTCCTCCATAAAAAATGGAGTTTGAAACTGTTGATTTGAGTTTCTTGAGCTTTATAATGTTTATTGCTGTTATCGCTTCAATTGTTCAATTAGTTGAGATGGTAATTGAGAAATTTAGTACAGCATTAGCCTATGAAGAACCATCGCTAGTACCACCAACTACATTTTTATCCACATATAAAATACGGTTTGTCGGGTTTAGTTGTGCTTGAATTAAGCTAGCCCAAAATAGACCGCTTAAAAGTAATAAGTAGAGTTTTGCTCGTTTCATACTTTAGTGTTTTAGTTTAAAAATTTAATTTGTATAGTTTATCAACACAGAAATGTTGTTGATGTTTTTAAAAAGGATAAAAAAATCCTTTATTTTGATGAAATGATGTTTTTTTATGATGAAATGACACTTTTTAATGATGAAGTGATGCTTTGATTTAACAAAAAAATGAGAATCAATGAACAATGGATAATCTACAAAGAACAATGAACAATGGACAATGAGCAATGGACAATGAGCAATGGACAATGAACAATGGATGACGGATGATTATACACATTGATAATTGAACATTGAAAATTGTAGATTGAAAATTGATTATCAAAATTTTCCTTTTAAATTTGTACGGAGCAATTTTATTTAAAAATGAGTACACTAACAGCAGGTTTAATAATATTAAGTTATTTTCTAGTTCTTATATTAATATCAGTAATAACAAGCAAGGGAAGTAGCAACGATACTTTTTTCTTAGGTAACAGGAAAGCTCCATGGTATATTATCTCCATCGGGATGATTGGCTCTTCACTTTCAGGGGTAACTTTTATATCTGTTCCTGGCTGGGTTGAAGCATCACATTTCACCTATTTACAGATGGTTCTGGGATTTGTTTTAGGATACGTGGTTATTGCGAATGTACTTTTACCTCTCTATTATCGATTAAATGTAACATCAATTTATAGCTATCTGAATAGCCGATTTGGTCTTTTTAGCTATAAATCTGGTTCAATGTTATTTATAATTTCAAAACTTGTTGGTGCAGCTGCGAGAATGTACTTAATGGCTAGTGTTTTACAATTAATTATTGCTGAACCTCTAAATATCCCATTTTCCGTAACTGTATTTATATCAATAGGTTTAATATGGCTTTATACTTTTAAAGGTGGAATAAAAACTATTATTTGGACAGATACATTACAGACAGTTATGATGCTTTCTGCACTTTTAATTACAATTTTTTATATAGCCAGAGATTTAGACTTGGGTGCAGTTGGTCTGTTTAACACAATAAAAAACAGTGACTATTCCAACATATTTATTTGGAGCGATTGGAAAGCTTCGAACCACTTTTTAAAACAGTTTTTTGCAGGTATGTTTACCACAATAGTTATGACTGGTTTAGACCAAGATATGATGCAAAAAAACTTGGCTTGCAAGAATCTGAAAGATGCTAAAAAGAATGTCTATTCTTATGGAATTGGTTTTTTACCTGTAAATATTCTATTTCTCAGTTTGGGTGTTTTACTTATAATTTTCGCTCAACAAAATGGCATTGAAATACCAGCTAGAGGAGATGATTTATATCCAACTTTAGCATTAGGTGGACACCTCCCCTATGCTGTTGGCGTACTTTTTCTTTTGGGACTAACATCTGCAGCTTATTCAAGTGCCGACTCTGCCCTTGCATCATTAACGACTGCATTTTCAATAGATATTTTACAGATAGAAAAACTGTCAAGTGTTAAAGCTAAAAAATATAGAATTATTTCTCACATAGCTTTTTCAATAATTTTTGCTCTATTGATAATCTCTTTTAGATTGTTCAATTCAAGTAGCATTATAGATACAATATATACACTTGCAGGCTATACCTATGGCCCACTTTTAGGACTTTTTGCATTTGGTCTATTTACAAAGTATCAGATTAAAGATAAACTAGTGCTTTTTGCAGTAATCATACCACCAGTAGTTACAGGTATATTAGATTTTAATTCGCAAAATTGGTTTGGGATTTCATTTGGTTATGAAAAACTTATTATCAATGGTTTTATCACATTTTTAATTCTTTTATCAATAAAAAAGAGCTATCAGGACTGATAAGTCTTATTAATTTCGTAACTTTGCATCAATAAAGTCAACCATTTAAAATTTAGTGAGATGAAAGAATTTTTAATTCTATTATTACTATCTATCATACTAGTTTTGTTTGCATTTGCAGGTATGGCTGTAAAATCGTTTTTTAATAAAACTCCATCTCTTCGAGGATGTAGCAGTGCAAATGGCGGTAGCTGCGGATGTGTAACAGACGAAACTTGCAGTACTTAATAGACAAGAAGAAAAAAAATTATAGGTTGTTCATTTTTTTGAGCAACCTTTTTTTGTTTTAACATCTAATGTGTGAGATTTTAACTATAATTGCATTAAATTTTAATCAAACACTTATGAAAAAAAGAACTTTAATCTTCTTGTCAATAGTAGCCGTTTCTATTATTGCAGTTGGATTTACATCTGACTGGAGATTTAATAATGTTAGTCGTTATAGCCCTATTCTAATCAACTATGAAGACTTAACTAAATCCATTGAGAAACAACAACCTAGAGAGATTGGAAATGCATCCAAAATCACCATTTATAAAAACTATATATTAATAGTTGAGAAATATAAAGGTGTTCATATTTTTGATAACAGCGAAATAGGTTTCCCAAAGCCCATCAACTTTATTCAAATATTAGGCTGCAATGATATCGCGATAAAAGATGATATACTTTATGCAGATAACTCTGTTGATTTGGTATCAATAAATCTTAAAAACTTTCCAGAAATCACAATAACCACAAGGCTTAACAATGTCTTTCCAGAGCCATTGCCTCCAGATTTGAATAACATACCTGAAGAATTTAGGGAACATAATCGACCTAAAAACAGTGTGATTATTGATTGGGTAAGAAATTAGCTCAACATCTACTAAAATAGAAACACTAACTTAACATTTAAATATATGAAAAAATATTATCTATTTATATGTGTAATTGCATTAATTATAAGCAGTTGCGCATTCGATTCTGATGGTTCATCAGGCGATTCGTCAACAGGAGATAATAGTTCTACAGCTAGATTTAACATCTACAAAGAGAAACTATACACAGTTGATAATCAAAACATACACACGTTTGATATAAGTAATCCTACCGAAGTAAAATATGAATCAATAACAAAAGTTGGCTGGGATATAGAGACAATTTTTGCATACAATAATAACCTTTTCTTAGGAGCAAGACATGGGATGTATATCTTCCCACTTGATGAAGAAGGAATGCCAACAAGTAGCGTTTACACTAGTCACTTTGATGGAAGAGACCCTGTTGTAGCACAAGGTGATTATGCCTATGTTACTGTTGCTTACACAAATTCAGGCGAGCTATTTGTTTACAGCGTAAAAGATATTTCAAACCCTGTTTTGCTATATAATTATCAGATGACAAATCCTATGGGTTTATCAGTTGACAATAATCTACTTTTTGTTTGCGACGAAGGAGTAAAGATTTTTAAAATAGGTGATAACTCAGAGTTAGAAGAGATTTTTTATTTAAACGAAGAGCGACTTTTAGCTTATGATCTAATTGCCAAAGATGGTATTTTATATGTTATAGCCAAAAATGGTTTACACCAATATCAATATAGTTTTGATGAAGAAAACAGTGATTTAGAAATCACGAAACTTGGTGATAAACCAATTGAATATAACAATGATTCTGAATAACCACTCTAAAATTCATATTATGAAAAAGACACTTTTGTTAATAATATTTATTTCTATAAATATAGTTCTGTCAGCTCAAACTAAAGTTGTGAGAGCAAAACAGTATTCACAACCTGAAAAGGCTGTAAGTTTTGTACCACTTTACTTAGCTACAAATGGAGTTAGGCTTGATTTTGATTTTAAAATTAAAGATAACCATTGGATACAAGCTGCACCACAATTCTATATTAGAGAAAGAAGCGATTATACAAGAAGCGACTGGGATGATGATTATTATGATGACTACTACTATTATAACTTTGATATTGATATATCATTAAGTAAAAACTATTCGCAACTTGTAGGAACTGGGCTTCATCTTTATCATAAAATATATCTTAATGATGAATTCAGTAGATTAAACCCTTATTTAAGTTATGGACCAACATGGCAACTTTTTAGTCTTAATCACAATGAGCAAATTCTAAATAGAACAATTGGGCGAACCACCCAAATAAACAAAGTTGGTGGTGATGTAATTGTTGGGTTTATGTTGATGTTACATAAGTTTATAGCACTAGATTTCTATGCTGGACTTGGTTTCAGACACTCTTTTTATAGTAGTGATGCCGACAACATGCCCAAATTCAATGAATCATATATAGATTATGGATATAGCGGCAATCTATTCACAACTGGTGTAAGGATTACATTCTTAAAATAATTCATCTATAAAGAAGCTATCATGAAGAATAAATATATAATAGTTACTACTATTTTCATACTATTAAGTAGTATTTATACAACTGCACAAGAGGAAAATTTTAAAAATGTATTTGCATTTTCACCTCAATATTTAGCCAATAACTCTCTCCATTTAGAGTGGGATTTTAAATTAGACAGTTTGGACAATTGGCTTGTTATTGCACCACAATTTATTAGAAGATATGACAGTGAATATGTTGCTACATTTCATGAAGACCATAATAGTGTAATAGGCTTTGGTCTAAATGTTATGATGAAATCTTTTATATATAACTCTTATTCAGGAGAAGGATTTTATTACTCCTATGGTATTTCATACAAATATCACGATATCAATGTGTCTGGGAATATTTGGGAAAGTTATAAGGAGGATAATATAACATTTTATAAACAAGATAATAAAGATTATAATTTAGCTATACACAATCTTGCAGGCAGATGCACTGCAGGATTTCAATTTAGTATTATAGATAATCTTATTGGTGACGCATTCTTGGGTGTTGGAATTAAATACCCATTTTATAACAGACCAGAAGGCAGTTATGTCAAATTTAATAAAGGCCCATCTGATTATGGATATATGGGAACACATTTTATAATTGGATTTAGAATTGGAGTAGGATGGTAAATTAGCCTCAACCGTAAAAGCAATTAGACACCGCTTTTACGGTTGTATTTTTGATATTAATAAATACCTTTCATTCCAAACCCACCTTTTTTTATATACATTTTACTTTTCGGACATTTATATCTACAACTTAGGGAAAACCCTACCAAGCTCGCCATATTGCTATTGTATATTTGGTATTATTAACCAATTATATAATAAAAATGAAACAAAATTTGACCTTAATTAGCAAGCTGTTTATGCTGCTATTTTTCTTCTCACTTGCAGCATGTGAGGATGATAATAATACTGATTTAGAAGAACAAGAACCTAAAAACGAACCAACTCTATTAAAATGTAGTTTTTTTAACGAAGACCAGACTCTAACCAACAATCCTGATGCAGAGGTAGATTATATTATCGACTGTGCTGTTGCCTTACGATACAATACTCTAACCATAGAACCAGGAGTTGTTATTGAGTTTACTGAAAATGGCTCTATTGAAGTTGAAAGATTTGATGATAAAGCTGCTCTAATAGCTGTAGGATCTGAGGAAGAACCTATTATTTTTCGAGGCACAAAACCAACAAAAGGACATTGGAAAGGTATTATATTTACCAACAACAATAAGGCTAATGAACTAAAATATGTAACTATCAGAGATGCAGGAAAAAGCAGCTGGAGTGGTTACAACAAAGGAGGGGTTTCCATTGGCTATTTAGGAAATGGAACAGCGAAAATAACCAACTCCCAATTTATAAATAATAAGGAAGCTGGCCTAGACATAAATTTCTTTAATCGAGAGGCAAAGATAAATTTCGAACTAAAAAACAATATTTTTAAAGAGAATGATTATCCAATTCATGCATCAATTTATACTCTACACGCTATTGAACCATCAAATAATTTGATTGGTAATGTGAAGGATGAAATTCTTACAAATTCAGCTGGTAATAGCACTCTCTCCACCGTAAATGATGGAACTTGGCATAACCATGGAGTGCCATATATATTTCAATCAGGAGCTTTAGCATTTGACAGTAAAATAACCATTGAGCCTGGTGTTGAGTTGCGTCTACCTGAAGCTGGTAAAATAGTTATTAATTCAGATGGTGGTCTTATTGCTGTTGGAACCGAGGAAGAGCCGATAATTTTTACAGGAGTTGAGAAACTTAACAGATATTGGGAAGGAATCAATTTTAACTCATCATATCCAGGTAATGAAATTTCTCACGCTATAATTGAATATTGTGGTCAGCAGTTGCCCAATGATAATACTTACAATGTAATAGTAAGTGCAGGTAGTCCAATTAGATATGCAAAGTTATCAAATATTATTTTTAGAAATATAAACACCTACAAATGTGCAATAATACTTGATGCAAATAGCATTTGGAGTTCAAGTGCCGACATCTCAAATATCAGCATTGATACAAATGATGATTTATCTCTTGAAGAATCGTGCATTCTTTATGATAAGAACCTAGAGTTCTAGCGATAGTCAATCATACCTCTATCATAAACTTAAATATCTACCTCTTAACCCTAACCCCTAACCCCTATTTTATATAATCTACAACTCACACTAATAAAATCTTAAAAAATGAAAAAGCTATTATCAACTTTTAAAGTTATATTCCTAACACTCCAATTTTTAGGATTATCTATGTCAGTAACTGCACAAAATCCATTTATAATTAAATATACTATACCAGAAAATGGCTTTGAAAAGATAGTTATCCCTCTCAAGGGAGATTATGGCGTTCAAATAGGTAGTACTCCTAGTAACCCTGTAGGTGTATCTTATGCTAGTACAGGTGAATTTAACTATACTCTTCCAGCAGGATTGAGAGCAGATGGTGGAGATATTTACTTTTTTATCTCTCCAAGAAGTAATGGTGACACACACCCTTTTAATCGAATAACTTTTGAAGGACCTTCAATTAATGTAAGGAATTATATTACAGACATTATTCAGTGGGGTGATATAGAGTGGGCATCATTTGTATGGGCTTTTTATGACTGTAGAAACCTTGAAATTACCGCTACAGACGTTCCCAATTTATCAAATGTAAAAGATATGACTTATGCTTTTGCACATACAAGGATATCAAATATTTCTAATATAAATAATTGGGACGTATCTAATGTTACTTCTATGATAGGAATTTTTTATAATGCTATAAATTTCAATCAAGATATTAGTAGTTGGAATGTATCTAACGTTATTAATATGGATGATATGTTTAAAGAAGCTAAAAATTTTAATCAAGATATTAGTAGTTGGGATGTTTCTAATGTTATTAGGATGGATAAAATGTTTTATAACGCAAAAAACTTTAACCAAAATCTTGGGAATTGGAACTTATTTAGCTTAACAAACGCTGAAGATATATTTTATAATAGTGGTTTAGATTGTGAAAACCTTAGTAAAACATTAATGAGTTGGGCACTAAACCCAAACACACCAAATCTAATAGGACATGCAGGGGAAATTGAAATAAGTAACTTGGAATATAGTCCAGATATTACCATTTATAAAAACTTGTTAAATAGTAAAGGATGGACAATATCTGGAGCTGTTGAGGGCGCTTGCCAGATAGAAGATACACCTAAGTCATTTTACACCATTTGGGATACTGAACAAACAGAACTGACCATACCTGCTGTTGGCCAATATGCCTACCAATGGTACAAAGATAATGATGAAGTCAATTCAACAGTTGGTTATGCAAAAAATGCTCAAATAATAACCTTACCTAACCAAGGAATATATCATATAAAGATGATTCCCTTGAAAGATGAAAGTTTTGCTATAAACTTCAACAATACCGGAAATAAAGAAGATATTATACGAATATCTCAATGGGGTGATGTAAAGTGGAGTTCTTTTAAAGGAGCTTTTTATGGATGTGAGAATTTAAGAGTAGCAGCTACTGATATGCCAAATATAGAAATGGTAAAAGATATGTCTTATGCTTTTGCTAATTCTGGAGTTACTAATATCTTAAATATCAATGAGTGGAATGTCTCAAATGTGACTAACATGCATTCTATGTTTGCTAATGCAAAAAGCTTTAACACCAACATTTCTACTTGGGATGTTAGCAATGTAAAACGAATGAATAATATGTTTAATCAAGCCTCAAGCTTTAATCAAGACTTAAGTAATTGGAATATATCCTCTTTAGAACCGATTGGACTTAATGATGTTTCATTTGCAAATAGTGGTATGAATTGCAAAAACTTCTCTAAAATTATCCACGCATGGGCTAACTTAGATAATATCCCCGTAGGAGTTGAAATCAATGCAGAAGGTATGGAACTTAGTTATGCTTTAACAAATGTAAAAACTTTTTTATCTAATGAATACAGTTGGACGTTTTTAGGTGATATTGAAGGCAGTTGTGAAATTGATTTAGAGACCTCCATTGAAAACAGAGATTTTGAGTTAACAGTGTTACCAAACCCTACACAAAACCACATTAATATTACTGGATTAAACGGCAATGAACTAATCACCATTTATGATATTAATGGAAATATTTTAATCAAAAAAAATGCTAAAACCTCCATAGAAAAAATGAACCTTCGAAGGCTTGCCTCTGGAATATACTTTATTAAAATTCTTACAAATAACAATGAAATAGTCACACATAAAATACTAAAAGAATAAAAATTTAGCAGAATAAATAACAAAACATATCTAATGAAGCTATAAAGGATTATAAATTCACTTTTTTATCCTTTATAGTTACTCATTTTTTATACTCTTGAACAAAAAACCTTAAAGACAGTTAGTTCAATAGTCCTTATAATCAATTAAGCTAATTCTAAAATGCTAATATTGACAAATATTACTTTATTTGCTTCACAGTTAAGTAAGAAATTATTTACTGCCACACTTCTCTTATTATCATTTTTTATTTACTCCAATTCTGAAAACAGTTATTATGAAGATTCAATATTAATTAAAACCCACTTCAATAATGCAACTATAAATAGAGGGTTATCAGATAGTTTAACACACGCAGCTTTCATACTATATCAAAAAAACACTAAGCTTAAAGACAGTTATAATTTCTATTTTGCTAGACATAAAATTCAAACAGGAGCATTTGATGATGCCAAAGAGATTATTCTAGAACAGATTAATTCAAATAACAAAATAGCCCTTAGCAAATATTACAATTTATTGGCATCAATATATGCTTATAAAAATGAGCAGGACTTATCTGTTGAACAGTTCAAACTAGCTTTAGAACATTCATATTTAGAAAAAAACCATTACCAATCTGCTATGATTAATTTTAATTTAGCTAATATTTTTTTGAGCAGAATGGACTATGAAACAGCACATAAATACAGCAAAGAAGCATATAATATTTTAACAGAGTATAATATTTCTCAAAATTTAGCACTTTGTAATGCATTGTTAGCAATAACTTCAGTCAAAGCGGAAATCAATATTGACTCAGCCTATCTATATGCTGAAAAGTCGCTCAAACTTAGTGAAGGTGATGATATAAAAAACTCAGTGCTTTCTCACTATGCTATGGGTGAGGTTTTAAATGCAAAAAGCCAATATGACAACGCAGTTAAACATCTTTTAAAATCTCTAACAATAGCGCAGGAGTCTGGACGTGTGCCATATCTTATTTCAATAAAAGCTGCTATACTTTTTGGCTATATACAAACGAATGATTATGAAAATGCAATTAAGTTTGGCGAAAAAGCTTTATCAATTGCTAACCAAATAGGAAATGATGAGATAAAAACGAATCTCTATAAAAATCTGTCTGCAGCTTATGCAGGAACTGGTGAAATGAGCAAAGCGTATGATTATATGCTAAAATCGATGGAATATTTTTCAAAAAAACTTAATGTTGAGAATGAAAAAACAATAAAAGAGCTGGTTTTAAAGTTTGAAACTGAAAAGAAAGAAAAATTACTCTTAGAAAAAGATAATAAATTAAAAGCGAGAGGAATTTATATTTTAATTCTTTTTATCATATTGGCTTTATCTTTACTAACAATTATATTTCTAAAAATAATTGAAAAACAGAAAAACAAAATTAAAGAAGAAGAGAAAGAAATTGAATTGTTATTAGCAACTGCAAGCGGTGAAGAGCGTGAGAGAGAAAGATTAGCTAGTGAAATTCATGATGGAGTAGCCTCACAACTAGTTGCGCTAAAACTAATTTGTGAAACATCAGAAAGCAAAAGTGAAGAACTTAGTAAAATATCAAATATAATTTCTAAAACTCACAATGACGTAAGACTTATTGCTCAAAGCATTATGCCGATAAACTTTAATCATATACCATTTGATATAGCAATTAAAGATTTCTGTAATCAATTAAGTGGCAAGAAGACCTTAATATATTTTTATAGCAATAAAGAGAAAATATTATTAAATAAAAATATCGCCCACAACCTTTATAGAGCCACTCAAGAGCTAATTCAAAATAGTATAAAACATGCAAATCCAACAGAGATTCATGTCCATTTATTATATAAAAATGATATTTTGCACATTAATGGAGAAGATAATGGAGATGGCTATGACGAAAAAAATATAAACGACATAAATGCACTACAATTTATTAAATATAGATTAGACCTTATAAATGCTAAGCTAGAATCAAGTTCTGATATTGGAAAAGGTAGCCTTTTTACAATTTCATTAGATATAGCAAAAAAATATAAAAACCATTAGGGTAAACCCTATCATTATCCAACTTTAAAAATTTTACTTTTATTATAATTTCTCACTAACATATAATAAAATGAATATTTTAATTGCCGATGATCATTTATTGATACTCAAAGGATTCGCTAAAACTATAAATACTATTGGGGAATACACCATTTATAAAGCTAAAGACAAACAAGAACTTTTTTATATTTTACGTAATAATAAAATTGATATATTATTTCAAGATATAAAATTTGGTAATCACGATGCTAGAGATTTTCTAAAAAGAATACAAAAAGACTATGCGAATATTAAAATAATAATAATCACATCACTATCAGACACTGCAACAATAGAAACTCTTCTAAAACAAGGAGTTAGCGGCTACATGCTAAAAACTAATAGCCTAGAAGAGATATCAAAAGCAATTAATACTGTTATTGAAGGCAATACATATATTTCAGCTAACATCGAACGTACATTATTGGGGAAATATAAGCTCAAAAAAGAGAGTGAAATAATTTTAACTCCAAGAGAAAATGAAATTTTGAAATTAATCCTAAATGAAAAAACAACCAAAGAGATTGCTATTTCACTTTCACTGTCTGAAAAAACAATTGAAAAACATAGAACTAATCTTTTTGTAAAATTTGATGTCAAAAATGTTGTCGGTTTGGTAAAACAAGCCGTTCTAGAAGGTTTTTTATAGAGAAAATAAATTCTCTAGATTAACTGACGTATTCTTTAAAATCAACGAAACTTTATGAAATTATACATTCAGCACTGAATATCTTGTCATCTTATTCAAAAAAGTGTTTCCAGCAATAAAACATGCATTTATAGTTGAAAACAATGATGTTAAGTACAAAAAACTATCATTTTATCGAAAAAGTGCTACTCTCCGTAAGATTATGAACAATGAATAAGCTATATATTTTTTTATTTTGTAATGAATTAAAAAGTTTTTGCAAATTAAATTATCAAACAAATGAAAAAAAGCTTATTTATTTTAGTTGTAATATTATTAACTCCTTTTATTTATGCTCAAGATATTCCGTCAAAGCAAGAGGTGATTAGGATTATTAATACAGTAAACAATCATTGGATTGATACACATCCTAATCCGGGCAATTCATTTTGGCATCTAGCAGCATATCAAACGGGAAATATGGATGCATTTTATCTTACGGGAGATAAGAAGTTTTTAAATTATGCTGAGAAATGGGCTGAGCAAAACAAATGGCAAGGAGCAACTTCCAACGACACTTTAAACTGGAAATACAGCTACGGAGAAAGGCCTGACTATGTGCTATTTGGTGATTGGCAAATATGCTTTCAAACTTATATTGATTTATATAATATCAACCCAGACCCTGAAAAAATTGCTCGTGCAATTGGAGTTATGGAGTATCAAATGAGTACATCTAAAGATGACTATTGGTGGTGGGTGGATGGTCTATATATGGTAATGCCAGTTATGACTAAATTATATAAACTAACTGGAAATGAGCTATATTTAGATAAACTGTATGAATATTTCTCATTTGCCAAGGAGTTAATGTATGATGAAGAAAGTAAACTTTTTTATCGTGATGCAAAATATCTATACCCAAAACACAAAACTAAGAATGGGAAAAAAGACTTTTGGGCAAGAGGTGTAGGCTGGTTATTTGCTGGATTAACTAAAGTTTTAGATGATTTACCTTTTTATGATACACATAGAGATGAATATATTAAAATTTATTTAGAATTAGCTGATGCCATTGCAGATTCTCAACAACCAGAAGGCTATTGGTCTAGAAGTATGCTCGACCCCAAACAGGCATCTGGATATGAAACCAGTGGAACTGCATTTTTTACAAAGGGGTTACTTTGGGGTATAAACAATAACTACTTAACAGAAGAAAAGTATAAAAATGCCGCTATCTCTGCATGGAATTATCTAACAAATATAGCATTACAAGAAGATGGCAAAGTTGGTTATGTACAGCCCATTGGCGAAAGAGCTGACCAACATGTTGTAAATGCAGAAACCACATCTGATTTTGGTGTTGGGGCTTTTCTACTTGCGGCAGTTGAGATGCATAAATATATAGCTGAACAACAAGAGTGGAAATTAATTTGGAGCGATGAGTTTAATAGTGATGGAAAACCAAGCTCGGATTATTGGAGTTATGAAAATGGTTTTGTAAGAAATCATGAAGCTCAATGGTATCAAGAAGATAATGCTAATATAAAGGATGGACTTCTTACAATTGAAGGCCGTCACGAAAGAGTAGAAAACAGCAACTATGATAAAGAGAGTAGAGATTGGCGCCGTAATCGACCTTATGCAGAATATACCTCATCATCAATAAATACGCGAGGAAAGTTTGAGTTTCAATATGGAAGAGTTGAAGTAAGGGCTAAAATCCCTACACCAAGAGGAGCTTGGCCAGCAATATGGACATTAGGCAACCGAATGGAGTGGCCATCAAATGGTGAAATTGATATTATGGAGTATTATTTAGTTGATAATAAACCAGCAATTCTTGCCAACGCCGCTTGGGGAACAAACAACAGATGGGAAGCTGATTGGAACTCTGTTAAAATACCATTCTCACATTTTATTAATGAAAATCCAAACTGGGAAAATGAATTTCATACTTGGAGAATGGATTGGGATGAAACAGCAATAAAAATATATTTAGATGATGTTCTACTTAACGAAGTAAAATTAGAAGAGACATATAATGGACGATTAGGCAGAGGCAGAAATCCATTTAGACAACCGCATTATCTACTGCTAAATCTTGCATTAGGTGGAAATGGTGGTGAGCCAAATCCTGCTGATTTTCCATTAAAATATGAGATTGATTATGTACGTGTTTATCAAAAAGAGAACAAAACCATTCAATCTGGTGAATTGTGGTTTGACAATAGAGGAAAGCATATCAATGCACATGGTGGCGGTATGTTATATCAAGATGGGAAGTATTATTGGTATGGCGAACATAAAGCTGCACACACAAACTCTGCAACGGTTGGAGTAACTTGTTATTCTTCTGTTGACTTATTAAATTGGACCTATGAAGGAGTTGCATTATCTGTTAGTGACGACGAAAACAGTGATATTGTTAGAGAATCGGTAATAGAGCGACCAAAAGTGATTTATAATCCTAAGACTAAAAAATATGTGATGTGGTTTCATCTTGAGCTAAAAGGTCAAGGGTATGCTGCAGCTCGTGCAGCCGTTGCTATTAGTGATAATGCTAGCGGACCTTTTGAATATATTGAATCTAAACGTATAAATCCTGGTAAATATCCAGCAAATATGTCTAGGAAAGTGAGAAGAATGAAGTTTAATGCTGAAGATTATAAAGAGTGGTGGACTCCTGAGTGGTATAAGGCTGTTGATAATGGTCTCTTAGTTAAAAATGACTTGGAAAGTGGGCAAATGTCACGTGATATGACTCTTTTTGTTGATGATAATGGTAAAGCATATCATATTTATTCATCTGAGGAGAATTTGACACTACATATTGCTGAGCTTACGTCTGATTTTCTTGATCATACAGGAAAATATATTCGTATAGCACCTGGAGGTCATAATGAAGCGCCTGCTATTTTCAAAAAAGATGGTACCTATTGGATGATAACTTCAGGTTGTACAGGTTGGGATCCAAATGAAGCAAGATTATTTTCATCACCATCAATTTGGGGACCTTGGACACAGCATCCAAATCCTGCAAAAGGAGATAAAGCAAATACAACTTTTGATAGTCAAAGCACTTATATACAACAAGTTCATGGTAAAAAAGACGCATTTCTTTTCATGGGCGATAGATGGAGACCACGATATCCTATCGACGGTAGATATGTGTGGTTACCCATTCAGTTTGATGAAAATGGAGTTCCTTTTTTAGAATGGATGGATGAGTGGGATTTGAATTATTTTAAAAATGAATAACTTATTTAAAACTAAATATATTATAATATGAAAACAAAACTATTACTATTTTTCACTCTTTTGTTTGTAGTATCTTGTACTTCAAAACAGAAAGAGAATCAGAAAGAAATAGAGTTACAAAACCCTATTATACCAGGATATTTTGCTGACCCATCTATTGTGCAGCATGAGGGAAAGTTTTATTTATATGCAACTGTTGACCCTTGGGGCGCTGATTATCTTTCGTGTTGGGTATCAGAAGATTTTGAGAATTGGACATTTAATAAATTAAACTGGCCTACAAAAGAGGCGTGTACCTCTCCCTCGTCTGGGAATAGTATGGTGTGGGCTCCCTCTGTGATTGAAAAAGATGGTATGTTCTATTTGTATGTATCCGTAGGTTCAGAAGTTTGGTGCGGTAAAGCTGAGCATCCTCTTGGTCCATGGAGTAATATGTTAGATGACCAGCCAATGATACCTTATGACACAACTGGATATTATCACGTTATTGATGCAGAAGCATTTATTGATAATGATGGAAAAGCGTATCTATATTGGGGTTCTGGCTGGAATTGGACTAATGGTCACTGTTTTGTTGCAGAGCTGAATGATGATATGGCTTCATTCAAATCTGAGATAAAGGAAATTACTCCCACAAACTTCTTTGAAGGTGCTTTGGTAATTAGAAATAATGATAAATATTATCTGACATACTCTGAAGGGAAGACAATTGATGAAACTTATGAAGTACGTTATGCTGTAAGCGATGATCCAATGGGTCCATTTGTGGAGGGGGCTAACAGCCCTATTTTAAAAGTAAATGAGGAATTGGAAGTATATGGTCCTGGACATCACACCATCATGACTTTTAATGACAAACATTATATCGTTTATCACAAACATAGACTTCCATTTATTACAGGTTCTGCATACAGACAGATAAGTATAAATGAACTTCTGTTTGATGAAAAAAAGAATGAGATTAAAACAATAATCCCTTACAGCACACAGGCATTTCCAAAATTAGTAAGCGAAGATAAAGAGTTTATCAAACCTCTAAATGTGGTTGCTACTTCTGAAAAGGATGAATATTCTATTGCTAAAAATATGTTGGATATTAATTACATCTACCTATGGGAAGCATCTGATGATGACAGTTCACCACAAATCACTTTTGAATTTGAGGAGGAGAGCAAAATCAATTCTGCTGAAATAAGGTTTGAATATCCTGGCCAAGAGTATAAATTAAAGTGCGAATTATCTAATGATAGCAACAATTGGGATATAGTAAGTGATAATTTAGATGAAGGTTTATCAAGTTCACCTGTTATAATTTCTATCAATAAAACTGCAAGATATATACGTTTTAGTTTTGAGAATAATCAAGATGTAAAACCTGCAATTTGGAATGTGGTTTTTAATTAAAAATTATATTATGTAGAGACACGGCCATGTCTCTACATAATAATTTCGTCTTATTATTTTACTTATGTTGATTAATAATATTCTTGATATTTGGCCATTCTCCCACCTTCACTCTCTGATCAATAATTCCATTGATATAGGTTGTTAAAACTCCCTCTTGATAAGTTAGTTTTAGCTCAAAACTTGGTAGTTTCGTAATAGGATACCAATGTCCACCTGTGCCTCTATTCATTTTTTGCCATATATCTGAATTCCCTATAACGTTACTACTTTTATACACTTTGTTATTAAATCTAATTTCAAGTTTTAGAGTTTCACGGTCTAAATAGTATGTAAAAAGATCCAATTGATATATTTCACCACTATAGTTATGTGATTCTAAATCTATCATTGTAATTATTTCGTATTTACTATTTGCATTGTTAACCTCTTTTTTTCTTTTAAAGATACTCTTTTTCTTAGTGGTGAATCCACTGAAATCACTATATATTGCCGTTGGGAATCCTTCTGGCCAGCGTGAACTAACAATCCAATCGTAATAATCACCATGCATCCATATCAATCGCAAAGGTGTGCCTTTTGAGTTCTCAATTACATAAGGACGAACATTGTTATATTTGGAGTTGCTTGTTATAAACTTCTCAGTTTTTACATCTCCTTTATTGTTTAATTCTACTTTGAGCAGCTCATATATTTTTCCGTGCGCTCCATTTACTGGAACTGAACAGTATATTATATTTGAATTATCAGGATCTATAGCCATTCCACCGCTATAGCACATTTCATGATTGGGTGTTTGATGAAAATGACCACCAGCATCTGCTAAAAAAGTTTTTCTCCACTGTTCTCCATCCCATTTTGCATAGTAGTATGTGTGGTCAGTTTTATCATCATTTATACGCACCATTGCTATCACGGGATTGTCTTGCTTATCCATTGCTACTTGCCAAACCCAATCTCGCATATTCGGATTATCAACAATAGTAGTCGGATATTTAGCTACAAAATCATCACTCTTATTTATTTGAAATGGTGCTTCTGCTATGTTTGATATAGTTTTACCGTTTATCTCTTTAAGTTTTAAATCATTAACATCAATATAGTTATAATATAGGAAATTGGTAGCTTCATTATCTGGATGACCAGTTGTATAGGTTAGTAAAATTTTGTCTTTACCATTGGAAGTATACTTGGCATAAGGTCTTGCTCCAGTGGACTGCACAATTTGATGTGGTCCCCAAGTAAATTCTACCTCATCGTTTATGTTGGGCAGAGAAAGTTTAGCAATTGTCGGGTGCCATTTGATTCCACGCCAACATAAATATATATGTTCTGGGTCATCAGCTAAAATAAATGGAGAAGGGTAAGTGGTATTATGACTAGTTGCTATTTTCATCTCATCACCAAGCGTAGTAATATCTCCTGGAGTTTGCGTAACTCTATAATAAAAACATGCTTCATCTGTATGACGAGAATAGAATATCATAACTCTATCGTCTGGCAGAACTAAAAAAGTAGGATTGTTATGATCATCAGGTTGAAAATATGATCTAATCAGAACCTCTTCATTTATATTTTTATTAAAATCATATTGCATAGCTTTAATATTTCCATGCACATCAATATATCCAATATATGTTTTATTTATTTTTCCATCATCACTTTTATGATGTATTGCTCGTGGATCTGCAAACCAACACCATGCGCCTTTGTTAGAAACAATATGATGATTGTCTTTACCAAAATTACAAAATGGAAATAGTAATATTAGTGCTATAATAGATAAAATGTGTCTCATAATTATATTTTAATATTGTTTTAATGATTTTCGAAGTAGAGTACACACGGCCGTGTGTATTCTCTACTATAATTATCTCTTATTTCATATCCTCTCGGAATTCTTTTGCACTCATAAACTTCATATCTAAATTCCACTGTTTAGCTAACTTTTCAGCTTCTTCTTTAGTAATTTGAATAATTGCACCATGTTTGGGTGAACTAAAGTTAGTGGTTTTCATCACACCCTCATTAAACTGCTTTAGGTTAGTGAAAGTCTCAAAATCTGAAGTCTCACTAAATCCGAAATTATGAACAGATTGTCCATAAACATCATACATAAGCACCCATTTATCTTCACCAATTCTTTTCCACACATTAGGTGCTTCAGCAGCACGTGGCTCTGGGTCATACCAACGAGGATCGTACTCATAATCTCCATTAGCTCTATGAGAAGTAGCCTGCTTTATTCCAGCTGTTCCGTCATGAGATACGTAAAACATTCTATATTTATCTCCAACTTTAGTAATATCTGCATCAATGGCAGAGATCTTCTCATCAGGATATTCAAATAGCACTTTAGGCATAGATTCCAGCTTATTATACTCTTCGTTTACATAAACATAGTATAGTTTATTTGCCTCTGTCCCAAATCTCATTGTAAAATAGACCATCAGCCTACCTTTTTCATAATCAAACGTAGTTTCTGGTGCCCATGCACAACCGATCTCTTTATATTGAGAAGATAGTCTATCAAAATTGATATTAGTGCGTTGCCAATCAATCAAATTCCACGATTTCATTAATATAAGTCCACGATTGTTTCCCCAACCATAAGATGCACCATCTCTCTCCCATTCTGTATCACGATAACCATCTTTTTTTGCATAAATATGCAAGTCAGTCATAGCCATATAAAATGCACCATCTGGACCTCTATAAATATGTGGGTCACGAATACCTTTTTGTTCAGCTATTGTATCGCCATCGATTACAGGCTTAGCATTATTCAATGCAGTAAAACTATAACCATCAGCACTTAAAGCCATATGCAAACTATGAGTTTCATCACTATGAAAAACCATTAAGTATGCACTCATATCATCTTCAGTTGGAACAGCATTTTTATATTCAAAATTTCTAAATGTTATTTTCCCTTTTTCTGCAGATGCTAATGCAATTCTAAGAGCATAAAAACCTTTGTGATTATTATGATGAAACTCTGAAACATCAACATCTTCAGCTAATATAGTCCATGCCTTTTTGTCTTTACTTGCATAAAATGTAACTCTATTGGCTTGATTCAATATTTTTAAAGAAAATTTTCTACCCATTTTATGAGGAATGGAAAAGCTATTTTTTGAATCTTTATATATGGTAAACCTCTTATTATCTGCCATTATTCCTGCATATACATCCTCATTATAGAACAGAACCAATCCGCCTTTATTACCACTTGACAAATCCACTTCTACAGAAGTTTCATAACTTTTATCTGTTGCTGTAATTAACAACTTATTAACATTTGAAGGATACTTCCTTTTGCATTGAGTTGAAGAGTTCCTTTTTTAACAACAACACTTTTGGGGTCATAATCTTTCCAAAATGTCCATTGCAAACCAAGATTATCTCCTCTAAAATTATCACTTAACTCTAAGCCGTTTTCAATCTTTTTGTTAGCTTTTGGAAATTCTGCATTAGATTTTGCCTTAAACCATCCATCATTTGTAAATTCAATAGGCTCTATTAAAGTTTGCCTTCCTAAAGTATAATAACTATTTGCGTAAGCATGATATACTACCCACCAATTTCCATTTACATCATCAATGAAAGTACCATGTCCTTTTGACCACCAATTATCATTTGCACTATATGTACGTACTATCGGATTATATGGTGAATTTTCCCATGGACCGTCAACATTTTTTGAACGAGCTACAACTATCATGTGACTTGTTGCAGGACCTGCCGTTCCACCTTGTGCTGAAATTTGATAATAATATTCACCTTTTTTCACAAACTTAGGTGCTTCTAACCACATTCCCTCTGTATCCCAATGTCGAGGAAAGTTCCAACCGTCATACACCTTTTTCAACTCACCCACAGTTGATAAACCATCATCAGTAAGCTGAATCATTCGCCCATTATTCACATATAGATATCTTGTTCCATTATCATCTACAACATGACCTGGGTCAATACCTGAAAGTTTCAAGTCAACAGGTTCGCTCCAAGGTCCTTTCATATCATCTGCCCACATCACCCAATTTGTACCCGCAGATGGATAGTAGAGATAAAATCTACCTTTGTGTTTAATCAATTCTGGTGCATATATTGAGCCTTCAAAATCTGGCAAAATTCTACTAACTGGTTCCCAATTTTTCAAATCTTGAGAATGCCATATTAAAAAACCTGGTTTGTAGTAAAAAGCTGAATGGGTCATATAGTAATCTGCTCCATCCCTCACTATTGTTGGATCTGCATAATCACCAGGTAAAATTACTTTCGGAAATTCTTGTGATTTGCCAACAGTTGTGAATAGAACAACTATTATAACCGCTAATATATTTCTTAAAGTCATAATATTATTATTAAAAAAAGCTGTAAAACGTATTTAAATTTTACAGCTTTAAAATGGTTAATTAATTTCCTAATATCCCCTCTGTTGTCATTTGAACTTTTTGCAATGTTCCATCAGAATTGTGATGCAATTTTTCTATACAAATTGAGCGGCTATAGCTACCTCCATCAGTATTTATTGCACCATTATGATAGAAGAAATACCACTCTCCTTTAAAAAACACAGTTGCAGGATGAATAGTATTACTATTACCAGCTATTTCTGTTAAAAGCCCTTGATTGGTATATGGTCCTTCAATATTATCAGCTGTTGCATAAGCTATTTTCTCTGGAAACTCAACAGCATAAGTCATATAATATGTACCATTATATTTATGAATCCATGGAGCTTCAGTGAAATTAAATCCTTCAAAATCTATTTGTTTAACCTCCCCATCTATCTCTATCATGTTGTCTTTTAATTTTGCATAATAACACTCTCTATTTCCCCAGAAAATCCATGCAGTTCCATCATCATCTATAAAAGTTGCAGGGTCGATACACGCCCAAGAGTGAGATGAAGCAAAACAATCGTCATTAGTCAATAAAGGTTTGCCCAAAGCATCTTTGTATGGCCCTTCTGGTCTATCGGATACTCCAACGCCAATACCTGTCCAGTTTGTGCTTATATACCAGTAATATTTACCATCTTTTTCTTCAACGTGACCAGCATAAGCTTGACGACTTTTAGCCCAAGGGAAGTCAGATATCTTCATTGCAACAGGATATTCAGTCCAATTTATCATATCTGTGGTAGAAAAAACTAACCAATCTTTCATATTATAACCTTTTTGTCCGCCAGCAAAATCATGACCTGCAAAAAGCCACAATGTATCATTACGAACCAAAACAGCGGGGTCGGCAGTGTAATGATGCGTCATTAAAGGATTACCTTTTAGTTGGAAATTAAAAACGTCACCTTTTTCAATAGGCTGAATCATACCAACAGGTACTCCACCCCATTTTTTATATAGAGTGCGCGCCTCTTCTCTTGTAATACCAATCACACTTCCATGACGTGGGTGAAAATTTCTATTAAAAGATTCTGGTTTATCTGTAAAGTTAACAAGGTCTGTGCTACGCTGAAATTCGTATCTTCCATCAGCATAAACATCATACATTAAGAAATATTCATCTGAATTATTAAGCTTAAACACACTTGATCCCTCAACCACAGTTCCAGTTTCTGCATATACATCATAGTATTTATGGTCTTCTTTCCACGGTCCAAAGAGAGATTTGCTGGTAGCTTTTTGTATTCCATTTTTAAATTCATGACCATTCTCATCTTTAGTATTTCCTTTAAAGAACATATGATACATCTTATCTTTATAAATTATATCAGCATCTATACCTCCATATTTAGGACTAAACATAAGTTTTGGTTCACTCTCAAAACCTGTAAAATCTTTATTAGCATAAGCACCATAAAAATCCAACTTTGTGTTGTCATAAGTTCTAACAGTGAAGTAGACTAAATACTTCTTTTTCTTACTGTCATAGATAGTTTGTGGAGCCCACACCCATTTCACATTACCAAATTTTTGAGGATATAACTTAGCTAAATCAATAATACTATGATTCCAATCTGTAAGATTATCTGATTTCATTAGAATGATTCCAGGGTTTGTTTCCCAACCATCTCTCATGGTAAACATATCTGTAGCAACCATATAGAAAGATTCTCCATCTTCACCTCTTAATAGATGTGGATCTCTAATTCCCCCTGTTTGGGAAATTTTTTCTGATGGAATAATTGGTCTATTATCATTTAATGCATGCCAATTAATAGCGTCTGGACTAACTGCCAAACGCAATTGCTCTTGATTCATTCGAGGACCACCACCTTCAAAATAGGCAAAAAGATATCCCTCGTACTTTGGTTCAGCTTTCTTATTCTTCTTCGCATAAACGGAAGAAGAGAATACTAAAGCTATCCCTACAATTAAAATTTTAAAATAATTCATCTCTATAAATTAAGTTGTTGTTTAAATATCTATTTCAACCGCTCTACAAATAGAGCTGTTGAAATAGATTGCTGTTTATAGTAATTGTTAATTAATTATCACTTTTTTATAATTTGTGCCACTCTTTGAATTTACTTGCACAATAAAAGCTCCTCTAGATATAGTGGTAGAATATTCTCCACCTATATCTTTTGCATATTTAATTTTATTACCACTTATGTCAAATATATCTACACTAAATATCTCATCTTCACTTTGAATAAATAGATTTCCATTATTAACATAAATCAAAGTTTGAGTCTTAGCGAGATTATTAAGTTTTGTAGTTGGTGATAATACCTCATTTAGATAGTCCATATCTTCCTCTTTTATTAACAGCCATCTTTGAGCCTCAACGGTGGTAGAAAAATTAAACGCATTAGCTGCCACATTTCCACCTAAAGCACCCGCTAAAGCTGGAGGATTAAGCTTATGTTCTGGATGTACAATCCAATAACCATAACCACTATACTTGTTTTCACCATCTCCAAGATTTGTTAATACATCAGACTTTAAAAGCTGAAACTTCTCATTATCTGCTGGAGATTCTTTTGATACTAACTGTACACCATTAGTACCCAC
>CAZHHH010000015.1:0-3968 GCA_964532085.1 uncultured Marinilabiliaceae bacterium | reverse complement strand
CCAGCTGGTGGTAAACCATCCTCTCCAAGAGCTTGATGAACCATAGAGTTAATCATATAAAGTAGTTCTGAGCCAGAATCTTCATGTGCACCATTAATTCCATAAGGCCACATGTGAACATTATCACCAGTTAGTTTTGCAGAGTTATTGTTTTCAAAAAACTGAACAACCTTGCTGGTTCTTTCTCCTAACCAATCACCACGAGACCCGTTAGCCCTCATTGGCGAATTTGGCCCATACCACATATTATGCTGACCTACGCCTATCGTATGACCAAACTCATGAAGCGCAGTTCCTGTTCTCTGATAATTTGCTGATGGTCCAAAACGTAAATAACCACCATAACTAGCCTCAGCTGTTGGTGTTCCTGCATTATAAGATACGTTTAAATGATGTCCACTAATACTTGTATAGTTGTTTATATAGTATATTGCAGACTCCATAGCTTCTTTAATGCGGGGATAATTTTCTCCACCATTTATAACACTACCTTCTAAAGTATAGGTAACATTACCTTTTGGAATGGTTGCAAATTTAATCACATCGCCATATCCTACAGCATAATTTCCTGTCATTGCATAAGCACGCATATAATATACTGTGCCTGGTTCTAAGTTTTCTAAATGATAGATAGTTCCATTATGATTATATGTTTTTGTTGTTCTATTATCTAAAACTGTAGGTTCAGGAGATTCACTCCAACAGAAACCTCGCTCTATAATGTTAGTGCCAGTAACGGTACTTCTTCCAAAAGCTGCAATTGCACCACGTGCATAGTTTGGATTTGTCACAACTGTTGGAATAGTGCCAGAAGCATTAGCTAAATTGTATGAGAACATAGCTTTTTCAACAGTAGCACTCTCTTCAAACAGCTCTTCTAGGGTTGATTCAATATTACCATATCTCGCCTGAGCATTTACTATTACATCATTTAGAACAGATGCTGATTCACCTTCACCTAATCCATATAGCTCAACAGCATCATCGATTAAATCTTTTAATGTAGAAAATGCTTTTATTGATATATTAGAATTATTAATTGCTTCAATTAAATTAATATTTGCAATTATTAAGTCTTCTGAAATTAAAGGATCAGCATTTACCGCAGCTTGCCCATTTGTAATAGCATCTTGAAGGCTCTGCTTACTTTCATTTTGAAAATGTTCATCAAGTAATAGCTCTGCCAAATTAATATTTTCTTCTACAAAACTAGAAATATCCTCTCCTTTAGCTCCTTTATATTCAATTCTAAAATTATCACATGTCACCCAATTCCCAGTAGCATTTTCAAGCTTAAAACCAATTTTCAGATTTCCTTCAGACTTTAAGAAATCAAGAGTATATTCATTTATATCACCAATTTCTATATCAAAGTAAGAGTTATTCATACTTACAAATGCATAAACTCCTGTTTGTGGATTAGAGCCACTATTTTCAGCACTTCCAGAACCTTTTTGTTGTATATTACCAGCTGCTACTTTTAAAGTATATAATCCAGCTGGAAGATTAGCTATAGTTTGCTCAACGCCTCCATCAGTAACAGAAGAGCCAATGTTTACCCACTTTTCAATAAAGGAATTTCCTTCTTTTATGTTGAAAACATTATTGGTCTGTGTGACCATACCACTATTAGTCCAACCATCAAAGCCTGATTCAAAACTATGATTAACTATATAAGAGGTAAAATCAACAGGACTTTCAGGTGTAGCAATATCTGCTTTATAAGTTAAAATATCTTTGTTTAAATTTGAAGCAGCAGCACCAACTTCAGACGTAATCGATGAGTTTAAATATGTCTGTTCATACTGAGAAATATCAATTGGAAATGTAGATGCTGAATTTAAAGCATCATATAAACTCATTCGAGCTTCATAAAGGGATATATTCAAAAATTTCCATTCGATATATTGTGCATAATCCACTTCATCGTGATTATATTTCACAAGATATGCATCACCATTATTGGTATTTTCCTGTTCTCCTTTAGTTCCTAAAAACTCATTTGCTTTATAACCTCCAAAAGATGATGGAGCTTGAATAGTATAAGTTTGTGTTTCACTATCTTTAATTTCTATGTTCCACTGATTATCTCTTGTATTATCAGTATATACATTTCCGTTCAAATCATCTCTAAACAGAGTGTTGTTTGCAGATGAAAACTCTAAAACCCAAAGGCTACCACTCTTAGCTCTTGCTGTAGTTCTTAAACCATCGGCTTTTAATACCGCCTGTGTGTTCCACCATCCACCAGAAGCAAGTTTAAGGTTCATGCCAACATTTTCAACATAATATACTGACCCATTCTGTAGTTCAGTAGCTTCCAGTGCTGGAGCATCCCAAGGTTGTGAATATAAGGTTGTGAATAATAATCCACCTAATAATATAAGTATATATTTTTTCATGTTGTTGTTTCTTTTAGTTTACTTAAAAAAGGTAGGATAAAGTTCAAAAGAGAGCAAATAAAATAACCAATTCTATAAACTTAAATTAGAATTAGGTTTATAGAATTGATTTTTAAATATTTTCTACTGTACAAATTTGTACAATCCACTTGCATGTGGTCTTACATTTTGTATAAAGTCATTAGAGAACACTCCCACATCCTCACCTGACCATAAATCTGTTACTTTAACATCTCCATTAAATCCTAAATCTTTAAGATTTACAGAGATATCCACAGCATCATCATCATTTATATTAAAAATTGCTAGGTAAACCTCCTCAGTTTTTGAGTTTCTAGAGGTTATAGCAACCTTGCCATCTTTCTGGAATAGCTGTTCTACATCCGTTCCATCTCTATGCATTCTTAACACCTCTTTATTAGTCAATAATGATAAAGTAAACTCATCATTACTTGGCAAATCGCCACCAAACATCAATGGTGAACGGAAAATTGTAAATAGAGACATTAATGTATATTGCTCATCAACTGTCAATCTGCTCATTCTGTCTTCGCCACGCTCCCCACGGATAGAGATTCTACCCAATGGAATCATATCACAATCTGGCCAAGTTCCAGGCTGGATATACGGATACCAATCTTGAGCAACATCTAAAAGATGAGGAATATCTCTCCATAAATCCCACACATCATCAACCATTCGCCACATATTTGCATGTTCTTTTACATGTTCAGCACTCTCGAATGGAGTTTTTCCTGGTGATAAACTTAACACCATTGGTCTTCCAGACTGGTCCATAGCATTACGAATTAGCTCAATTTCCGCTTGGTGGTATGGACGCGAAACGTCATCAATTTTTATAAAATCAACACCCCACTCTGCGTATAAATCAAAAATTGAGTTGTAATACTCTTGCGCTCCCTCTTTATCGGCAACAATAGTGTAGTTATCTCTCAACCAACGACACTGCAACTCAGTAGAATAAATCTGATCTGCAGTTATGCCTTTTGTTCCTTTAATTGGTAACTTTCTCTCGACAGCTTCTGTTGGTACTCCTCTCATAATATGGATACCAAATTTTAAACCTTTACTATGAACATAGTCTGCTAATTCTTTAAAACCTACTCCATCTTTTGCTGATGGGAATCGATTTACTGCAGGTGTATAACGCCCATATTCATCAAGAACATAGCGAGGGTCTGTTTGATTATATCCACCAGCCTTATCATTCTCAACAAACCAGCGAATATCAACAACAATGTATTCCCAACCAAACTCTTTTAAATTTTCTGCCATATAATCGGCATTTGCCTTCACCTCATGCTCTTCAACAGTAGGACCATAACAATCCCAACTATTCCAACCCATTGGAGGGGTTTGAGCCCACTCTTTAAATTCTCCCTTTTTAAAAGATTCACCTTTCTTTTTTTCACCACTACCACATGATAATAGTAGTGATACTAATAACAATGTTGATAAAATTCTCATAGCTAAATATTTAATTTTATAAAATGTAACTTCCATAAATAGTAAGTTACATCTTTAATTTATTTATTGCCTAATTTA
>CAZHHH010000014.1:29987-34062 GCA_964532085.1 uncultured Marinilabiliaceae bacterium | reverse complement strand
TTGATCATAACCATCACCCCAACCAAAGTTATCCATTCTAACAACTGCATATTCATTAAGCTCCTCGCCTCTTAAGATTGTACATGGGCTATGCCAACCATTTAATTCATTTGAATAACAGTACATTGATATAGTTTTACTAGTTCCTGCAGGAACTGAATAATCTTCAGAGAAATCGCTCCACCACGGTGTTGTCATATCATTTAAACCAACTTGTGATAATCCTTGAACTAAAGTAACTGTACTTGTAGTTGTATAAGTTTCTGATTTTCCTTCATAACTTACTTCAACTACTTGTTCACCTACAGATGGTGAAACTAACGCTGGATAAGAAAGTACGACATTTTTACTATCTAAAATAGCTGTAGAACCATCAGCATAATTTGCTGTAACAATTATACCTCTTGGGTCAAAGTGTATATCATCTCCACTAGAATAGTAGTAATTAATATTAGAAGCAGAAATGCCAACCACCAGATTAGTTACTTCTAATTTATAACTTCCAACTACTGCCTGTGTATAATTTCCTTGTTTAGTTTTGCTATAAGATACAACAACTGATTTTTCTCCTACAGTTGTTAAATCTGGTATAACAGCAAATGTTAAATCTGCAGTATCAACTTGCGCTGACGAACCATCAGCAAAAGTTACAGTAGCTATAGCATTACCCCAAAAATCTTCGTTACCAAGTTCGATAGCAGTTGGAGCATTTTCAAATGTAATAGAAACTGGTTCTTCATCTTCAATTATTGATACTTTTGAAGGAATGAGATATGCACTTTTCATTTCAAAGTGACTTCCATCACAGACCATAAAAGCAGTAATATCAGCACTTACAGAAACTGGCTGATTATATTCTTGAACAATTGTTAAACCATTTGTACCAACTGCAGTAGCAGTAACAAAGACATTACCAGTTGAAGAGTGGTCAACCTCCATAGTAACATAGGCACCTTGCATAGTTTCTCTGAATTTATCCCACATACCATCTTCACCTAGTACCTCTACATAGTTGTGTGATATTATTCCGCCATCATACTCATAACCATCCTCGGCCATAGCACCACCCCATCCGAAAGCATCAGATCGAAGTACAAAATATTCTTTATAATCATCACTCTCACGACTTTCAGCATCGTTTGAAATTACTAAATTCCAGTTATTCCAGTTATTTTCCCCAGACGAGTGATTTATAAACTCCAATGTCAGTAATTTATTTACTGGAACTGAAAAATAATCAGTAAATTCAGTCCACCACCCTGCACTATTATCATCTTCACCTACTAACAATCTAGCAATATCTATGTAAGTAGTATCGCCAGTATCCACTTTGGACTTTTCAGCAGCTATTGAGTCAATTCTATCCTGCAAGTCAGATGGTGTATCAATACTGTATAATTCCAATTGTTGACACCCAACTAAGCTAAATGCAGCTATGACTACTATTAATAGCACATTTAATATAAGTTTAGTTGTTTTCATAAATAATTATTTTTAATGATTTCATTGTTAATTACTATTCTGTTATATTTTATTTTACCTCACTTCAAGTTCAAACATATTTTTAAACTATCTAAAAGATTTGTACGATAGTCTGCCCTTACCTGTTTTGAAAATTGATACTTTTTTTAAGTTTTTTTTACAAAGTAACGATTTTAAGCTTATTAATAAGTGGATAGTTGTTGATAATAGGTGGACTAAGTAACATTAGTTAACATTTCAAGTATTTTAAAGAAAAAATCCTTTGATACTATATCAAGAGTCAAAGGATTTTATACTCAAATACTAAACACTAACGCCTATTCCATATAATAAACCAATATCATAATTTTAAAGAACATCAAGCACATCATGAACTTTAACAATACTTGTTAAGCAAAAGTACTTTTAACCTTTTTATGCAAATTGACAACATTTTTTGCAAATTAAGGTGGATTGTTGTTTATAATAGGTGGACTAAATAGTAAATGCTAAAATTTATTAAAAAAGAATATTAAAAGTAACACATTGAAAATGAGAATGAAACAAAAAGAAAAAAGCAGAAAGCGGTGCAGTGAGCGTAGCCGAACTGTGGAAAGGTGAAAACTGAAAGTGGAAAGTGGAACGGTGTAATGTAGGGCAGTTCGGCGGGCTTAATGAATACTTATCATCATAATAATAAAAACATTTCCTGACTTTATCACTTATTTTCATCAAATTCGCAAGGCAGTGACTATCACGACACTACAAATCTTGCAATCTCTTTTTGGGTGTCGCAATTATATTTCATCTATTGTTTATCATTTTGATTTAATTAGTGCTTATTTTTATATGTTTCATTAACAAAACAAAAATTATTGTTAGATTTCAAAGCATAACATGCTTATTAACAATGATTTTTACCCCCAACCCCCTAAAGGGGGCTTTTAGACCCTGCAATTAATTATCATTATACTAAATCAAGTAAACCAGTGTGTTTTAATACGTTATACTCTCCCCCTTTAGGGGGTCGGGGGGTTAAAATTAAATTCTGAACCTTTTAATTTGCTGATCTAATTTTTATATAAAAAAATCATTATGTTTTTTAGGTATCGCATTGACGAAGTCAGGAAAGTAACTTGTTGAGGATGAGATCAAAATGGAAAAAACTGAAAGCGGTGCAGTGAGCGTAGCCGAACTGTGGAAAGGTGAAAACTGAAAGTGGAAAGGTGTAAGATTCAGGGCGCTAGTGTAGAGGCAGTTCGGCGGGTTTAATGAATACTTATCATCATAACAATAAAAATATCTGAGTAAATCCGTGGAATCTGTAGAAAACACAAAAAGAATACTCCATCATATTATGTGGGATACAGACAAATTAAAAAGAAATACTTTATCCAAAAAAGAGATAGCCAATATAAATTGCAGCTATTATTCCGACAAAATCTGCAATTAGTCCACAAGTTATTGCATAACGAGTGTTGCGAATACCTACTGAACCAAAATAGACTGCAATAATATAGAAAGTAGTGTCTGTCGCTCCTTGAAAGATGCTAGATAATCGTCCTGCAAATGAGTCTGGTCCAAATGTTTGCATGGTTTCAATCATCATTCCACGTGCGCCACTTCCGCTCAGAGGTTTCATAAATGCTGTTGGCAAGGCATCAACAAATCGAGTATCGACACCTATCCACGCAAAGAAAGCACCTATTCCATCAGTTATAAAATCCATTGCACCAGATGCACGAAACACAGCGACACCAACTAAAATAGCAACCAGATAGGGAATAATTTTTACAGCGATGGTGAATCCCTCTTTACCGCCCTCAATAAAGGCTTCATAAACATTTACTTTTTTTAAAAAAGCTTTAACAATAAAAGTTATAATAAAAGAGAAGAGTATCACATTAGCCACAACTAGAGAGACTGTTTGCAGCTGCTCCCTTTCTAATTTTGACAAACCCCAAATTAAAGCTATAACCATTGCTGATAAACCACCCAAATAAGTAATAATTGTCTTGTCCCACAGCTTAATTCTCTGCATAAATGCAACAGATAGTAGTCCAGCAATTGTAGAAAAGAAAGTAGCTAATAATATTGGCAAAAATATATCAGCCGGATTGGCTGCTCCCATTTCTGCACGATAGACCATTATTGTTATAGGTATCAATGTTAAACCAGAAGTGTTTAACACTAAAAACATAATTTGTGCATCAGATGCTGTATCCTTTTTGGGGTTAACTTCTTGCATTTCGCTCATCGCTTTTAGCCCCATTGGAGTTGCGGCATTATCAAGACCAAGCATATTTGCTGCAAAGTTCATTATCATACTACCGTAAGCAGGATGATTTTTAGGCAACGATGGAAATATTTTATTAAAAAATGGACCAATTGCTTTTGCAAAAAGAGTTATCATTCCGCCCTTTTCGGCTATTTTTAAAAATCCAAGCCATAGAGTTAATACGCCTGTTAAACCAAGTGATATTGTAAAACCAGAACGAGCAGAATCAAAAGTTGCATCAACTATTTCTGAAAAAACAGTGAAATCTTGAAAGAATATTAATCTTATAAGGGCTGTTATAAATGCTATAACAAAAAATGCAATCCAAATGTAATT
>CAZHHH010000014.1:0-29887 GCA_964532085.1 uncultured Marinilabiliaceae bacterium | reverse complement strand
ATCTTATAAGGGCTGTTATAAATGCTATAACAAAAAATGCAATCCAAATGTAATTCAATACCATTTTCTAATCTATATAATTGTTCTTTCACCTTGCTGTTTTGAAATAACTCTCATCACTTCTTGCATACTTGCAATTTCTTTTAACAGCTCCATAGTAGTTTCAAGGTCACCCTCTGTTTCGGCTGCTTTAAGTTTCCTCCTTAGCTCATCGCCATACACTTTTACCATTTTCCACTTTAATTCTATAATCACACGTGGAATCAACTCATTTAGAAGCTCTTCCTCTTTTTTGACATCTCCCTGCTTAAAATGAACTTTTGATAATGGATATTCTTTTGTAATTAAATCTATTACAAGTTCGCTTACTTTAGGATTTGTATGATTTATAAGAGTTTGGTCAACATTATTTCTTCCTGCACCCAACTCCTCTTCATAGGTTTTTAAAATTATATTATGTAGCTCATCTTTACTTTCAAGTTCGTCCTGTTTTATCTCATTTATAATATATTCTGCAACTAACATTTGAGAAGTTCCTTCTTCTGTTTCAACTTCTCCCAAGTTATGCTCACCATATTTTAATAAAAATCTGAGTACTTCACGCTCTTCTGTTTCAAGAGGGTTTTTTGTGTTAATTGGAATATTCTCTACACGTGGAGCTTGCTGAACAGGTGCAGAGGCTGGACGATATCTTGTAGCTTTGTTTTCCTTACTAATTAGCTTTCTTATTTCTCCATAAAGAATTCGCTCTTCAACATTAATTATAGAGCTACACTCTTTTACATAGACCGAGCGTGTTATAGCATCTGGAATTACCGATAAAGTTTTAACAATTCCTTGAATAAATTGTGCTCTTTTTATTGGGTCATTCTTTGCCTCTTGCTGAATTAATGATGATTTGAATCTTATAAAATCGGTCTCATTCTCCTCAATATATTTTCTCAACTCATCATTCTTCATCTTTTTTGCAAAAGAGTCAGGGTCTTCGCCTTCAGGTAGAAGCAATACTTTGACATTCATCCCCTCTTGCAAAATTAAATCTATACCACGCAAAGAGGCATTTATTCCAGCTGTATCGCCATCAAAAATGAGAGTGATATTATTTGAAAAACGAGCCATCAATTTTATCTGGTCAGGCGTCAATGCCGTACCTGAAGAGGCTACGACATTCTCAACTCCAGATTGATGAAACGAAAGCACATCTGTATATCCTTCAACTAAATAGACTTTATCTTGCTTTACAATCTCTTGTCGAGCAAAATAAATTCCATATAATATTCTGCTTTTATAATAAATTTCAGATTCTGGAGAGTTTAAATACTTCGCAGCTTTTGCATCTGTTTTTAAAATTCGTCCTCCAAAAGCTATCACTTTCCCTGAAAGGGAGTGAATGGGGAATATTACTCGCCCTCGAAATCTATCACCTTTATATCCTTCACGAACAATAGAAAGTCCAGTTTTTTCAAGAAACTCTAGTTTATAACCGTGCATTTCTGCCTGCTTAGTCAACGCATCTCGCTGTTCGGGAGAATATCCAAGCTGAAACTTTTTAATTATCTCCCTGGAGAATCCGCGCTCTTTAAAATACCCTAGTCCAACAGATTGTCCTTCATCAGTTTCAAATAGTGATGTTATAAAAAACTTTGAAGCATACTCAGAGACAATCATCATACTTTCACGCTCATTTTGTTGCGCTAATTGCTCTGGCGTTGCCTCTTTTTCTTCTATATGTATATGAAATTTCTTTCCTAGATATTTTATAGCTTCAATAAATGATAGCTGCTCATGCTCCATTAAGAAGTTAACAGAGTTACCACCTTTTCCACAACCAAAACATTTAAAAATACCTTTGTGCGGAGAGACTATAAATGATGGCGTTTTCTCATCGTGAAAAGGGCAATTACCAATGTGGTTTACACCTCGTTTTCTAAGATGTACAAACTCAGACACAACGTCAAGTATTGAACTTTGTGCCGTCTCAATCACCCTCTCAATGGTTGCCGGATCTATCATTTTTTGCTATTTCTAGAAAATTGACATCTGTTTGTCGTCGTTCTTTCCTTTATCTTTATTAGCTGAGCTATTTTCATCACTATTTGATTCATCTTCATTCTCCTCTGGCTGATTTATTGGTTCCAGCTCATTTATTTTAGAGATCTGATATCTTGTTAATCGTTTCCCAACAGCTCTATAACCCATCACGTTAATAAAGTCTGCAACTTCAACAATTTCATTATCTCTATCTTTATCTGACCCACCAAACTTAATTTCTAGTCGTGGGTATTCCACTTTTGTTAATCGCACCAAGTAAGAGTCTTTATGATCACCAATTATTGATTGTGGCCTAGTTACAGACTCCAACTGAAATCTCTTTATATAGTGAGACTTTCGTTGACCATCATAATAAACCACCGACCATACTCTTTCCTCTTTAAACTTTTCAACAATTAAAAAGTCTTCTGGATAGTGATTGGTCAATTCATAATTAGTTTGATAAAACTCTCCCTTTTTAGTTATTACTAATATTGAATCATCATCCTGAAATTCACCAAGATAATCACCTCTTTCATCATCATTTATGCGTAGAGTTTCTGGCTCAAACCAAGTTTTACGACCGCCAAGAGTAGATTCTCCTTTCTCTTTTAGTACAATTCTTAATATTGCATGTTTTGTTAAAATATTTCCACGCGAACCACGGCCTCTAATTGCCAATTCGCTCATATCGTAATCAAATATAAGATTACGCAATCTCGCTTTCGGACGAAGTGTTATCTTCAGCACTTCTGCTTCACCATTAGGGTTTGCACTAAAGTATATTATCTCAGATTTTGGTGTACCTTGAGTTACATTATACTCTCTATCACGCGTGATTGAAGTTACTGCAAATCGCTTGACATAGGTAATTCCTGTTTTTCCATCACGATAGGCAGTATTATAAATGGTGCGCTCATCATTACGTTTAAAGATATCTATATGAATAATATCTTTTCCAACAAAGGCCTTTTCTTGAACTTTTGTAATGATATACCTACCATCTTTATAGAAAATTATAACATCATCGATAGCTGAACAGTCACAAATGTATTCATCTCTCCTTAATGTTGTTCCTATAAAACCTTCTTCTCTATTTATATATAACTTCTCATTTTGAACAATAACTTTAGTAGCTTCAATATTTTCAAAGCTTCTAATTTCTGTCATTCGAGGGAAGTTTTTACCGTAATCTTTCTTTAGTTTCTTATAATAATTTATAGAATAAGGTATGATATTATCTAAATTATGCTGCACCAGTTCCATCTCTTCTTCAAGAGCAATTAGCAATTCATCAGCTTTATTTGAATCATAACGAGAAATTCTTTTAATCCTGATTTCTGTTAACTTAATAATATCATCACGAGTTACCTCTCTTCTTAAATTCTTTGTGAAAGGTTTTAATCCTACATCGATGGTTTTTATTATAGCATCAAATGTTTCACACTCTTCAATTCTTTGATATATCTTATTTTCAATAAATATTTTCTCAAGTGAAGAGATATGCCACGCCTCATTCAGCTCATCCATTCTAATTTCTAACTCACGAGTTAGTAAATGAACTGTGTGATTTGTATTATGCTTTAGAATTTCTGAAACCCCTAAAAAGTGAGGTTTATCTTCATAAATCACACACGAGTTTGGCGAAATCGACACCTCACAATCGGTGAAAGCATATAGAGCATCGATGGTTTTATCTGGCGAAGCTCCCGATGGAAGATGTACCAAAATCTCAACTTCACGCGCTGTGTTATCATCAATTTTTCTGATTTTTATCTTGCCTCTGTCAACTGCTCGAAGAATAGAATCTATTAACGTAGAAGTATTTTTCCCGAAAGGGATATCAGAAATAACTAAAGTACGTGCATCTTGCTTTGCAATTTTTGCCCTAACCTTTACAGCACCACCTCGCAATCCATCATTATATCTAGAGACATCTATCTGTCCACCAGTTGGAAAATCAGGATATAATTCAAAGGGTTTTTCATTCAAATGTGCTATGGATGCATCAATTAGCTCATTGAAGTTATGTGGTAAAATCTTAGAAGCCAAACCAACTGCAATACCTTCAACTCCTTGAGTTAACAGCAACGGAAATTTAACAGGTAAAGTTGTAGGCTCTTGATTTCGACCATCATAAGTTGGTTTCCACTCTGTTGTTTTTGGATTAAAAACCACCTCTTGAGCAAACTTTGTTAATCGTGCTTCAATATATCGAGGCGCAGCTGCACCGTCACCAGTGAAAATATTACCCCAGTTTCCTTGTGTATCAACCAGTAAATCTTTCTGTCCAATTTGCACCAAAGCATCACCAATAGAAGCATCACCGTGAGGGTGAAACTGCATAGTGAAACCTATAATATTAGCCACCTTGTTATATCGGCCGTCATCCATACGGCGCATAGCGTGAAGAATACGGCGCTGAACTGGCTTTAACCCATCATTTATATGCGGTACGGCACGTTCTAAAATCACATAAGAAGCATAATCTAAAAACCAAGTGCGGTACATACCTTGAAGAGGCGTAATTTTTGGCGTCTCTTCTTCAGACACTTCGTCTTGATTCTTCTCTAAATCTTCTCCTTCTATATCAAGCAAATTATCGTTATCCATACTTTGTTTATAATATCTTTTTTATATCACCTCTTCTTCTACAACCAAATTATCAATGATAAACGTCTGTCTATCAGGCGTATTCTTGCCCATATAAAATTCTAATAACTCTTTAGCTGCATCATTCTTTTTCATTCTTACTTGATCCAAACGGATATCTTTTCCAATAAAATTACTAAATTCATCTGGCGATATCTCTCCAAGTCCTTTAAATCGAGTAATTTCAGGATTTGCCCCAAGTTCTTTCAATGCTTTTAATCTCTCCTCCTCAGTATAGCAATATCTTGTCTCTTTTTTATTTCTAACTCTAAAAAGTGGAGTTTGGAAAATATAAAGATGACCATTTTTTACTAATTCAGGGAAAAACTGCAAGAAAAAAGTAATCAATAATAAACGAATATGCATACCATCCACGTCGGCGTCAGTTGCAATTATCACTTTATTATAACGTAATGTATCTAAACCTTCTTCAATATTTAATGCAGCTTGTAAAAGATTAAACTCCTCATTTTCATATACAATTTTCTTTGTTAATCCATAAGTGTTTAATGGTTTACCTTTCAAACTAAAGACAGCTTGCGTTGCTACATCACGTGCTTTCGTAATTGATCCACTAGCCGAGTCACCCTCCGTTATAAAAATAGAAGATTCTGTTTTGCGTTCATTATTACTATTATAATGTATTCTACAATCACGAAGCTTTTTATTATGAAGACTAACTTTTCTAGCTCTTTCACGTGCTAATTTTTGAATACCCGAAATTGCTCTTCGCTCTTTCTCAGATTCTAATATTTTTTTATGTAAAATCTCCGCAGTTTCAGCGTGCCTATGTAAGAAATTATCTAGATGCTCTTTTACCTTATCATTGATATATTTATTTACAGTAACGCCATCTGGAGACATATCTTTTGAACCTAGTTTTGTCTTTGTTTGAGATTCAAAAACTGGCTCTTCAACCTTAATACTAACTGCTGCAACAATCCCTTGACGAATATCAGAAACATCAAAATTCTTATTATAAAACTCTCGAACTGTTTTTACAACTGCCTCTCTAAAAGCTACTAAGTGAGTTCCACCTTGTGTTGTATGCTGACCATTCACAAAAGTATAATACTCCTCTCCATACTGATTGCTATGCGTGAAAGCCACTTCAATATCATCATCCTTTAAATGAATTATTGGATAGAGACCTGTATCAGTCATATTCTCATCTAACAAATCGAGCAATCCGTTTTTAGATTGATAAACACGACCATTGAAATTGATTGTCAGCCCAGTATTTAGATATGTGTAGTTTTTAAGTAAATCTTCAATATACTCTTCGTTGAATTTAAAATTTTCAAATATATCTGTATCAGGATAAAACTCAACTAACGTTCCGTTTTTACCTTTACTTTTTTCAACTGGATAATCTTCTGTTATTTCACCTCTGGAGAAATCTACTTTTTTGGTTTCACCATCTCTAAATGCTTGCACAGTAAAATTTGCAGAAAGTGCATTTACAGCCTTAACACCAACACCGTTAAGCCCTACAGATTTTTTAAAAACCTTGCTATCATATTTTGCACCAGTATTCATTTTTGAGACAACATCAACCACCTTACCCAACGGAATACCACGTCCATAATCACGAACTGTAACTTTTCCTTCAGATAAAGTAATATCAATTTTTTTACCAAACCCCATCATATACTCATCGATAGAGTTATCCATCACCTCTTTTAAAAGAACATAAATACCATCATCAGAGTAGGTTCCATCTCCCAACTTCCCAATATACATCCCTGGTCTTCTCCGAATATGCTCTTTCCAATCTAACGTCTTAATGGAGTCTTCTGAATAAATATGTGTCATAACAATATGAGTTTTTTAAATACTATCATTAAAAAATTGCAACATATATTTTAATAAAAATTTTCTGATTTTGCAAACTATAAAATTATTGTAAATATAATTAAAAGTGATGATACTATATAAAATACTTTTGAACAATTATAAAAACAGGATTTTAAACGAGCACATTACGTGATGTTTTTAGGATAATTATGTTCGTTAATTTTTACTGGATAAAAATGATGTATTTTACTTTTTGCCAATGTCTCTTTTCTATTTTACATACTCATCAAACAACGCCCTAACCTCCTGAGTCGATGGTCTTGGTGCTCTTGACTCTATTAATTTTCCTTCTTTATCTACAAATACATAAGTTGGAATAGATTGAATTTGATAATCTTTAAAAACCCCTTCGTTATAACCTCCTCCAGCATTAAGTGCAACTCCTCTTCCCATTTCAGACTTTACAACTTGCTCCCAATCTTCCCAGTTATCATCCATTGACACACTTACAAAAACAATATTTTCATCTTTATACTCTTCTTGCAACTTTTTCAAATGTGGCAAATCATTTCTGCAACCACCACACCCTATAGACCAAAAATCTATATAAACATACTTCCCTCTATAATCAGAAAGAGAAACTTCTGTGCTATCAATATCTAAGTAAGTGAAATTTGGTGCATAATTACCTCGAGCTAATAATTTTTTATTAACATACTTAATATTTATATCGTCTATGAATTCTTGATTATGAATGTTTTCATAGAAATATGATGAATATTTTTCAAATTCTTCAATACTTTCTCTTATCAAAATCATCTTGAACAAATCATAAAGTACATAATCTTTAATATGCTTATTATTTAATAGTTCTATTGATTTCAATTTAGCATCTGTATAACTCATCTTTTCATCTCTATTTTGATTAGCTAACAGAGTTCTTGCTTTAAATGCTGTATAATACATTACGTATGATTGATAATAATTTAAATCAATAAGATTTTCATCTTCAATAAAATTATTATCTATCATTTGATGAAAAAGAGAGTCTCTATATAAATTCTGCTGAAAACCAACATAAAATTTTAAGTTCTCAATTTCATATTTTATCATATTTTCAGCTAAAAACAGGAAGTCGCTATCCATCTGCTTTTTATCGGTAAGATTTTTAAACAATTCATTTATAGAATCGCGAATAGAGTCTAAATATTGCAATGAAATATCTATCTGTGAAAAAAAGATATGTCTATAGTTTATATTTCTTGGTTCATTTTCTATTTGATATAGCACTTTATTCTCCTCCATCAAGTCACCACTAAAAACTAACGAACTATCCAGATTAGATATGTCGCAATAGATCTCTAAAGATTTGCTAGGTGACAAAAATACTTTCGTATAATTATTTCCAATCATCAACGATTTTATCTTGGCCTTTTCTGTATAAATTTCCTTATAAAACTTCCCATCTATAACATCTATTGAATCAGGATTTTGGGTTATTGATTTTACAAAAAAGAAATCGTCATTGTTGAAGTTTGTGACCTCGCCAGTAAAAGAAGCTTTTTTAACGTTATTACATGAAAAAAGAGCAATAGAAATTAAAATAATAGAGATGTAATTTTTCATAGTTAATTAAGTATTAGAGTTAAAAATCAATTTATTAACACCTATAAAAATAGGTTTTTCATTTCAATTTACAGCAAAGAGATGATTTTATTTCATCAGAATAATTCAATCTAAGACGACTATATGTCTAAATATTTTACATCTTCTTGAGTTCAGCATTGGGACACCCAGAAATAGATGAGCATTGTGATATTTATCTGATTTATCATATTCAACCCACTTTGCCGTGTCTCGTCGCAGGCGAGAGGGTTAGTTTGTATTGATTATATACCCCACAATGAATTACGGGGTTATCCATATTTCACCCCATTTGCCGCGCCTAGCCTCTGGCAAGGGGGTGAATTTCAATACGTGAAATTGAACTATACAAAAAACAGGTTATGTACATCAACACCGAATGGTGTTATATGTTATTAACCCCATAATTCATTATGGGGCTAATAATCTCTTAATATCAACCCCGAAGAGGGTTGTACTAATAGTAATATTTTGAAACATCCTGAGAAATAAACAGGTATTTATACTATTTCTTAAGATTCTCATTAGAACAACCAGAAATAGACAATTATTTTGATATCTAACTGATTTTCACCACTTAGTTTTGGTGCCCAAAAGATGTGCTGAAGACAAGAAACGACTATATATCTTAATACTTTACATTTTTTCAGGACAACTATGTAGGGATATTTCGACTGCACTAAATAACCATACCTTAGGTTTTATCCTAAAAAAACAACAAAAATATATTTTTTTTGATATATTAATAGATTTTTATAAAAGTAAATACTACCTTTATGTTTTTAAATAGAAAAATTAAAATAAAACAAACTATATTTAAGCAATTAAAATAAGAAAAGCTATGTTAGAAAATTATGAAGTTTGGTTTGTTACAGGTAGTCAGCATCTGTATGGACCAGAAGCTCTAGAACAAGTTGCAAAGAACTCACAAGTTATTGCAAGTGCATTAGATGCTTCGTCGCATATTCCTGTAAAGGTTGTATTTAAACCTATTGTTACCACTGCTACAGAGATTAAAGAAGTTTGCTCACAAGCTAATGAATCACCTAACTGTATTGGTATTATTACTTGGATGCACACTTTTTCTCCTGCAAAGATGTGGATTTCAGGCTTAACTACACTACAAAAGCCTATGTTGCATCTTCACACTCAATTTAATGCAGAGCTTCCATGGTCAGAAATTGATATGGATTTCATGAACTTAAATCAAGCTGCTCATGGTGACCGCGAATTTGGTTTTATTAATAGCCGTCTTCGTTATTCACGCAAAGTAGTTGTTGGTCATTGGCAAAAAGCAGATGTTCAAGAGCGTATTGGTTGGTGGGCACGTGCTGCCGCTGGTCGTCAAGAGTTCCGCACACTTAAAGTAGCTCGTTTTGGTGACAATATGCGTAATGTTGCCGTAACCGAAGGTGACAAAGTTGAAGCACAAATAAAACTTGGTCTAACTGTTGATGGTTATGGAATTAGTGATTTAGTAAACTCTATTTCTAAAGTATCAGATTCAGAAATTGATAAATTAGTTGAAGAGATTGAAGCTAATTATGATGTTGTTGATGAGCTTAAAAAAGGCGGTGACCGCCACGAATCATTAAGAGAGTCTGCAAAAATCGAATTAGGCTTGCGCTCTTTCCTTGATGCAGGTGGTTATAAAGCATTTACCGACACCTTTGAAGATTTAACAGGTATGGACCAACTTCCGGGTTTTGCTGTTCAGCGTTTAATGGCTGATGGTTACGGCTTTGGTGGTGAGGGCGACTGGAAAACAGCAGCTTTAGTACGTGTTATGAAAGTTATGGCTGAAGGTTTAGAAGGTGGTACTTCATTTATGGAAGATTATACATACCACTTCTCTGCTGATGGAGACAAAGCATTAGGTGCTCACATGTTGGAGATTTGCGAATCTATTGCAGAAAAAACACCTCGTGTTGAAATTCATCCATTGGGAATTGGTGGAAAACCAGATCCAGTACGTTCGGTATTTACTGTTGAGCCTGGGCCTGCAGTTATAGTTTCAATAATGGATATGGGTAGTCGCTTTAGAATGATTTTGAATGAAATTGATGTGGTACCATTAGATGCACCAATGCCTAAGTTACCAGTGGCAAGTGCGCTTTGGACTCCAAAGCCAAGTCTTGAAGTAGCGAGTACAGCTTGGATTTTGGCAGGTGGTGCACACCATAACTCTTTTAGTCAATCATTAACAACTGAATGTATAGAAGATTTAGCAGAGATGCTAGAAATTGAATTCTTAGTTATTGATGAAGAGACAAAAATTAGAGAGTTCAAAAAAGAGCTTCGTTGGAACGATTTATATTTTCACATAAATAAAGGACTTTAATTAATATTTAAGCTACTAAATTTTACTAATTTAGTAGCTTATTAATTTTAAAAACTAAATATTATGAATGCAGGATTTGCAACAATTGATTATATCATTGTAGCGTTGTACGTCGCACTTCTGATTTTTTTAGGATTATTCCTATCTCGAACAAAGAAGGGACAAGAGAAAACGGCTAATGATTACTTTTTAGCTGGTAATACCCTTACCTGGTGGGCAGTTGGTGCTTCCCTTATTGCAGCTAACATTTCGGCAGAGCAATTTATAGGTATGTCAGGTTCGGGCTATAAGATTGGGCTTAGTATTGCTGCCTATGAGCTAATGGCTGCAGCCGCTTTACTTATAGTGGCTAAATTTCTTCTACCAATTATGATTGATAGAAAGATTTTTACCATTCCACAGTTTTTACGTGAGCGTTATAACTCTGGAGTTGGACTATCATTCTCAATCTTTTGGTTATTCCTTTATGTATTTGTTAACCTAACATCAGTTTCGTGGCTTGGAGCACTTGCTCTTGAAGAGATATTGGGTCTATCGGGGATGACACTCACCTTTATGGGGGTTACAGTTTCTGTTAGGATGCTGATTGTACTTATCCTCTTCGTAATTGCAGGAGTTTACTCAATATATGGTGGTCTTGCTTCTGTAGCATGGACTGACATTATGCAGGTAGTATTCCTAATTGGTGGTGGATTGGTTACTGCGTTCTTTGCTCTTGACTTTGTGGCTGGTAGCGAAGGTGGTGTTGGTAAAGGTTTTATGGTATTATTTGATACACTTAAAGAGTTGCCTGAAGATAGCCACTTCAACTTAATTGTTGACCGCTCAGTGAGTCCTGATTCATTCTTAGACTTACCAGGTATCGCTGTTCTCGTAGGTGGATTATGGTTAACCAACTTAGGATATTGGGGTTTTAACCAATATATTATTCAAAAAGGACTTGCAGCTAAAAATATTAATGAAGCTAAAAAAGGTTTAGTTTTTGCAGCTTTCCTTAAAATTTTAGTTCCTTTTGTAGTAGTTATTCCAGGTATTGCAGCTTTTGTAATTATTAATCATCCAGAAGCAATTCAAGGAATGGCTCAATTAGATATTCCAGAAGGCTTTATAGCTGACCAAGCTTATCCTTGGCTAGTTCGCTCATTTACTCCAGCAGGTGTTAAAGGTATTACATTTGCGGCACTGCTTGCAGCTATTGTTTCTTCATTAGCTTCAATGTTTAACTCTACATCTACAATATTTACTATGGATATTTACAAGCAACACATTAACAAAGATGCTACTGACAAACAACTTGTTAGCATTGGTCGTTTAGTTGCATTTATCTCTTTAGTAGTTGCATTATTTACAGTTCAGCCATTACTTGGCGGATTAGATCAAGCTTTCCAATATATCCAAGAGTATTCTGGATTTATCTATCCAGGTATTGTTGTAGTATTTGGTTTAGGATTACTTTGGAAGAGAGCTTCAGGAAAAGCAGCTGTATGGACTTCTATAGCAACTATTCCAGCTGGTATCTTCTTTAAGGTAGTTTTCCCAGATATGCCATTCCAGTTCCGTATGGGATATGTGTTTATTGTTCTTTTGGTATTGTTTATTGCACTTACCTATACTGACAAGAAATCTCGTCCAACTGGATTACCGTCAGCAGAGGACATTAAAGCTATGTTGAAATGGTCAAATATTACAGGAATTGTTGGAATTCTTGCATTTATTTCAGCAATAATTGTACATATAGCTGGTGATGCAAATTCAACATTTGAATATCTTAACAATATTGGATATGCACCTTCTTTCTACTGTTTCACAGGATTTATGGTATTTATTTCTGTGTTCTTAAGATCAAATGCTAAAGACACAGTTGAAGATCCAAACAGAGTGGAAGTTTCATTAGAATTATTCAAAACAGATAGAGGTTTTATAATGGGCAGCATTGGTATTATTGCTCTTTTAGCTTTCCTTTATATCACTTTCTGGTAGTAAAAATTATTAAAGTTATGATTGGGGTTTTAATTTAACCCCAATCATATAACTTTTAACGTGAGGTCGATTTAAGGTTTCTATATTATGAATATTTTGAGGTTGTATAAAGCAGCACTCTTTACAGTGTCTAGCTGATGAAAGCAGGAGGGTGTAAAAATTGATTACAAAATAGACTTTAGAGTGTTTTACCCCCAACCCCCTAAAGGGGGCTTTTAGACCTGATGAAATATTGTCTTTAGATTAAAAACAAAGGTTGTATAATTACAGATATACACTTATATCAAGCTCACGTAACTTTTAATAAACATTAATATGTTAGAAGCATTAAAAGCAGAAGTTTGTCAAGCAAACTTAGATTTAGTAAAACATGGATTGGTTATTTTCACTTGGGGAAATGTTAGTGCTATAGACCGTGAAAAAGGTTTGGTGGTAATTAAACCAAGTGGAGTATCATACGATGTTATGAAACCTGAACAAATGGTGGTTGTTGACCTAGACGGCAATGTCGTTGATGGCAAACTTAAACCATCGTCAGATATGCCTACTCATATTGAGCTTTACAAAGCATTTCCAGACATTGGTGGAGTTGTTCATACACATTCAACGTATGGCACTGCATGGTCGCAAGCAGGAATTGATTTACCAATAGTTGGTACTACTCATGCCGACTATTTCTCAGATACAATACCTTGCACAAGAGATATGACCCAAGCAGAAATTGAAGGAGAATATGAGAAAGAGACTGGAACGGTGATAATTGAGAGATTTAAAGATTTAAATCCAAATCACATTCCAGGTGTATTGGTTAAAAATCATGCTCCTTTCACTTGGGGAAAAGATGCAAATGAGGCAGTTCATAATAGCGTTGTATTAGAACAAGTTGCAAAAATGGCCTATATAGGAAAAATATTAAATCCTCAAATGGATATGAATAAACATTTAGTTACCAAACATTTCGAAAGAAAGCATGGTGAGAATGCTTATTACGGTCAATAAATTTATTTTTTAAAATTAATAAAATGGCAGATAAAAAATATGTATTAGGTTTAGACTATGGTTCAGACTCTGCACGTGCTATTTTAGTTGATGCACAAAATGGGGATGAAATAGCTACATCAGTAAAATATTATCCACGTTGGGTTGAAGGAAAATATTGTGACCCAGCAAAAGACCAGTATCGCCAACATCCTCAAGACTATATAGATGTTATGACGCATGTAGTTAATGAGGTTGTTAAAGAAGCTGGTGAAGAGATAGCAAAAAACATAGTTGGAATTTCATTTGACACAACTGGAAGTACTCCTTCATTTGTAAACGCAGATGGTATTCCTTTGGCAATGACTCCTGAATTTGCTGAGAATCCGAATGCTATGTTTGTTTTATGGAAAGACCATACTGCAGTAAAAGAAGCTGCTGAAATAAACGAATTAGCAAATAAGTGGGATATAAACTATATCCAATATGAGGGTGGCGTTTATTCATCAGAGTGGGTATGGGCAAAAGCACTACACATATTGAGACAAGATGAGAAAGTTAGAGCAGCAGCTCACTCATGGATTGAGGTTTGTGACTGGCTTCCTGCACTAATTACTGATAAACAAAAACCATCGGAAGTTGTAAGAAGCCGTTGTGCAGCTGGGCATAAAGCTATGTGGGCTGAGCAGTGGGGTGGATTACCATCTGAAGAGTTTTTAACTACTCTTGACCCTCTTCTTGCTGGTTATAGAGATAGATTATACACTGAAACTCATACAAGTGATGTTAAAGTTGGAAACTTAACACCAGAATGGGCAGAAAAACTAGGTTTATCAACTGATGTTGCTGTTGGTGTTGGTGCATTTGACTGTCATATGGGTGCAGTTGGTGGCGAAGCTACTGAGAATGTATTAGCAAGATCAATAGGTACTTCTACTTGTGATATTATGTATGCATCACATGAACAAATTGGCGATAAATTAATTGCTGGAATTTGTGGTCAAGTTGATGGTTCAGTTATACCAGGATTTGTTGGTTTAGAAGCAGGTCAATCAGCTTTTGGTGATATATATGCTTGGTTTAAAAGAGTAGTTGCATGGCCTATTGAAAATATACTTTCAAAAACAGAGATTGTAGATGCTGAAACAAGAGCTAAAATTATCGATGAAACAATGGATGCAATTATTCCTGAATTATCGAATGAAGCAGCTAAAATTTCATTAGAAGAGTCAACTGTAATTGCTGTAGATTGGATGAATGGAAGACGTTCTCCTGATGCTAGCCAAGAAGTTACAGGAAGTATTGCAGGTTTAAAACTTGGAACTGATGCCCCTCGAATTTTCAGAGCATTAGTTGAAGCTACAGCTTATGGTTCTAAAGCAATTGTTGATAGATTTGCACGCGAAGGTGTTAAAATTGAAGGTGTTATTGGCTTAGGTGGTGTTGCAAAAAAATCACCATTTGTTATGCAAACTTTATCAGATGTGCTTAATATGCCAATAAAAATTGCGAAAACTGACCAAACAGCAGCATTTGGAGCTTCAATGTTTGCAGCTGTAGTTGCGGGTGTTTATGATGACGTTAGAGATGCTCAAAAAGCAATGGGTAAAGGTTTTGAAAAAGAATACTTCCCGAATGCTGAAAATGTGAAAAAATATGAGGAGATATATGATAAATATGTCAAATTAGGTGAGTTCACAGAGCAAAATGAATATTAAGATATAAAAAAGGCTGTCGTAAATGACAGCCTTTTTTGTTATATTGTCAAGACTTATTTAATTATACTGTAAAATATTATTTTTAAACCACATAGGAAAACAAGGGAAAAACAAAGGGAATACTTGTTTCACAGTATTCTTGTCCTTATACAATTAAAATATTATCGTTGAAAATCAAATTAAACTCGTTATGAAAAACCTTGTTGTCTCTTTTAAAAAATCTTTTCTATGTGTTTTATGTGTGTTTTAAACGCCTTTGCATTATTTACGCTTACTCCAAATTTCAGGATTACGGCTTGTATGAAATAGTGCCTCTACTTTAACTGTTTTGTTTTGTTCATTTAAACGATAATGCACCATATATGGAAATTTCTCAATACGCATACAGCGGATTTCATCGTATTTTATGGCGAAATTCTGTGCAGATACTGAAAGTTTTGATGTTTGTTTCTTAATATTGTTAAAAAGTCGATCGCCTAAACCTTTTTGTTTATTGTTATACCAAGCAACAGCTTGTGAAATATCATTGAAGAACTCGGGGTTGTACTCTACATTAAACCTCATTTGCTATCTGCCATTTTACGTTCAATGTCGTTCCATGAAAGATAACTTTCTGGACTATTTTCATATTTTTTTATCCTCTCCCTCACTATTTGCTTGTGTTTTTCCGAGATTTCAACGTCTTCAACATCTTGTTCAGTCCGCAAAATTTCGCTGAGCTGTTGTTTTTCGAAAGGAGATAATTGCTTTACAATATCAACCACCTGTTTAAAACTAAGTGGTATGTTTAAGTGAATGTCTTGTGAATTCATAATTGTTAAGATTTTATCGTAACACACTTTGTAAATATAATGAATTAAAGGTTATAATAAAACACTTCTATATAAATTTTTATTATATGAAAGTCCGTAAATTTTGAGTTTAAACCACATAGTAAAAAAACAAAGACTATGCTCTTAAATATTAATTACCAACAGAAAGAACTATATGATATTATTATAAAATATTTTTAGGGTATCCCAATGCAGAACTCAAGAGAATATTTCCCTAATGCTGAAAATGTGAAAAAATATGAACAAACATTATAATATCGGTCTCCCACTTAGGGGCGTCTCTACGTGGCAACCGATATTATATTATTATTTACACAAATTTATAAATACAAACGTGTTTATATTTCTCTCCTGGTCTTAATACACAATTCGGAAAATGCGCTTGATTTGGTGCATCAGGATAATTCTGAGTTTCTAAAGCTATTCCACCCCATTTCTCAATAGGCTTTCCATCTTTTCCGATTTCACTTTTATCAAAATGTGAACCAATATAAATCTGAATACCAGGCTGGTCAGTATAAACCTCCATTTTTCTACCTGAATCAGGATCTACCAATGTAGCCGCAAGTCTAACTTTTCCAACTTCTCCATTCAATACAAAGTTATGGTCAATCCCCTCAACCATTTCAACTTGCTCATCATCTGTATGAATTACATCACCAACTCTTTTTGATTTTCTAAAATCCATTGGCGTATTTTCAACAGTAACTATACTTCCATCAACAGTTCCAATATCTTTATTTAACGGAGTATATTTATCAGCATCTATCTCTAAAGCATGATTTTCAATAGTTCCTGACCCTACTCCTTTTAAGTTAAAATATGGATGCGATGTTAAATTTATAATTGTTGGCTCAGTAGTTTCAGCTTCATATTCAATAACAAACTGATTATCACTTGTGAGTCCATAAATAACCTGAACAACTAATTCGCCTGGATAGTTTTGGTCTCCATTAGCGCTTGTTAATGACAATTTATATGTTTGTTCAAAACGAGAATCTTTGATCTCTTCCACATCCCAATAACGTTTATCAAAGCCATCATTACCGCCATGCAGATGGTTTTTATCATTATTGCAGTCTAATTTGTACTCTTTTCCATCTAGTTCAAACTCTCCTTTTACAATTCTATTTGCATATCTACCAACAAGAGAGCCCATATATGAATCTCCAGCTAATGCTAGTTCGGCACTATCATAACCAAGAACGACATCCGCTACTTGTCCATTTTTATCTGGCACAAAAAACTTTAATATTCTACCTCCAATATTCATAAAAACAACTTCAACATTGTTCTTATTTTTTAAAGAGTATGTTCTATTTTCCATAACTTCTGATTAACAATTTAAAATTCAACTCTTACCGAACCGTGTTTTCTAATGAATAACTTATGACATTTACCCTCGCCATAAGCATCTTCTAATGTTTTTACATATTCATCGACCAAATCATTTGGTACAAAAGCTTGAATTGTACCTGCAAATCCACCACCATGAACTCTCCATGCACCTTTTCCGTTAAGCACAACGTCACTAAGCGCAAGTGCTAGAGAAACATTCTGCTCTGCAGGATTATTTGATGGATATATATTTTGATTATACATATATGAGCTATACCCTGACTCTATAACCATTTTTAGAAAATCCTCAAATCTATTCTCCTCTAAAGCCTTAACCTGCTCTACAACTCTACTGTTATCTCTTTGAAAATGAATAGCTCTTAATATAGCCCTATCATTGGTTTTTTCTCTTAAAGTAGGAATATTTGTAACAATTTCCTCCAACGAAGATTCTCTCAAAACCTCTTTACCAAACACATTTGCAACTTCTTTCATCTCTTTTGGTAATGAAGCATACTCGTCATTTAAATCAGCATGGTCACCACCTGTATCTGTAATTAGTAAAGTATAACCAGATTTTTGGAAATCATAATCTAAAGCTTTTACAATTGGATTGGCAGGATTTTCAAAATCTATAGTGATAAATCCGCCAACAGAACAAGCTGTTTGATCCATTAATCCACTTGGTTTTCCAAAGAAATTATTTTCAGCCCACTGCCCTATTTTTGCATTTTCAACAGCATCTAATTTTCCATCGTTAAAAAGATGGCTAACAATTGAGCCAATAAGCACTTCAAAAGATGCAGACGAACTTAATCCAGAACCTTTAGGAACCTGACTATCAATAACCGCGTCAAAACCTCCAATCTCAAATCCAAGCTCTTTCATCCTTGCATTAATTCCTTTTACTAATGCTTCAGATGTATAAAACTTTGATTCATCTATTTCTAGATTTGATAAATCTACTTGAAACTCAGGATAGCCAGACGATTTTACTCTAATAATTTGAGTACCATTTTTTGCAGCAACTGCAACATTGTCCATATTAACAGCACCTGCCAACACGCGCCCATACTGATGATCTGTATGATTACCACCAATTTCTGTTCGTCCTGGTGATGAAAAAACCATTACATCTTCAGAATCTGTAAACTTCTTAAAATCATCTAATAATGAAATGTATCGCTCTTGCTGTCTCTTCAAAATTACCGAATCTACACCATACATCTCTGAAAACACAGAGATATTTCCTGCAGCTAAAAGCTCTTTTAAGTTATTAATACTATTCATAATCTGTTGTTGTTATAATTCGTTGTTGTTATAATTTTAAAAACGTTCTAAATATTGGCTCAACCTCCTGGTCTTCATCAACCTCCTCCTCTTTAAATTGAAAATAAAAAGCACCTTTTTTGGATTCTGATTTATCTTTTTCATTTAATCTCACCAACTGCTTTAAAGATAAAACTTTCTTACGGAAGTTACTTGGCTCAAAATCTTTCTGAAAAATTTGCTCATACAAAATTCTCATTTGAGTTAATGTAAACTTATGAGGTAAAAAATTCTTACCAATTAATTCATAAGTTGCTCGCATCCTTAACTTTGAGAATGCTAAACTTAACATCTCTTCATGGTCAAAAATTAATTTAGGTATATCACCAATTGCATACCAATGAGCATCAAAACTTTCTGTAAGTTTTTTATTCTCCTCTTCAATATTCATAAAGGCATAAAAAGCCACAGAAAGGACATTGCCACCAGGGTCACGACTTGGCTCAGAAAATACCCCTATCTGCTCAAGAAACATATCTGAAAGTCCAGTATATTCCTCTAAAATACGATTTGCAGAGACTTCTACAGATTCATTACTATCAACCCAGCCTCCAATTAATGACCAATGACCTTTTAATAAATCTAGCTTTCTCTTTATTAAAAGTACTTTCAATTGATTATCTTCAAAACCGAAAATTATGCAATCGATTGCGATAAATCTCTGAGAATCTATACTACGACTATAAACCATATTTAATTTAAATTTGTTCTTTTACATAAAAGTAATAATAACTTTTATAATATATTGATATTTGTTTAACAATCTTAGTTTTAAAATGAAAAAGCTGTTAAAAAACACTTTTAGGAACAGTGACAGCAGCACTTTTCAAATAAAATGGCTCAAAATATGCTACATCTTCAAACTCTTTATTCTGAAATTTTTCATACACTAGTTTTCCCATCATTTTAGCAGATGGATATATATCATCTATAAAAATAGCATTATTATTTAATATAACCTCTTTACATTTTTGAGAACCATTTCCACAAAAATATATTTTATTCTTATCTAAAATATCTTTATAACTATCTCCATCAACAATTTTTGGAGCTACATCTTCAATTGCTTCAAGAGATTGAGAATAAATTGCAGAATAGACCTCCATTCTACGCGCATCAATCATAGGACAAATTAAAGCTGAATCGTCAATCTCATTTCCTGATTCTGACAGAGCAGATGCAATAACTTTTAATGTAGGAATAGCAATCACGGGAATTTCAGCACCATAAGCTAATCCTTTTGCAACAGATGCACCAATTCTAAGGCCAGTATAACTCCCAGGCCCAATGCTAACGGCAATTGCATCTAATTCATTCACCTCTAACTTCTGTTTTTTTAAAATATTTTCCATCAAAACAGTTAGCAGTGCCGAATGTGAGTTTGGTGTATGGTCTTCAAGAGTATCAAGCAGTACACCTTGTTTATGAAGAGCAACCGAACAGACAGTTGTAGAAGTTTCTAAAGATAATATTAACGCCATTTTGTGTAAAATAAAACAAATTTAATAAAAAAGCTATGTCAAATAAATTATGACATAGCTTTTGTGATTTTAAAATATTTTCAGAATGGTTTTATTGAAACCATGAATCAACAATTTCTTTATTTTCATTATACCATCTTCTTGCTGATTCGTCCTCTTTTCCAGGCGCAGATTCTATCTCAACCATTAAAGTTCCCCACATTTCATCATTCATTTTAAAATTACCAAAGAACTTTGCTAAATCTGGACGTTTTTCTGACCACCCTTTTTGAGCAATAATTGAAACAGTTTCAGATTTTCCCATAACACCTTTTGGATCTTCTAAGACCTTTAAATCATGTCTTGCAAACTTAGAGTGTGGCTTCCAGCCTGTTACAACAACCCACTGATTTCTATCATAAGCTCTTTTTAATGAAGCGAGCATTCCTGCCTCACTTGAAGGGACCAACTCGTAATCAAGGCCATATTCATCAATAACATTTTGAGTAACTCCCATAATTCCAGCCCCCGGGTCAATTCCTATAATTTTACCATCAAACTTATCTTTTGCATTTTGAAGTTCATCAATTGAGTTTATATCAACATATTCAGGAACTACAAGTGCCAAAAGAGCTTCTTCATAAATTACTCCAACTTTTTCTAATTGTCTACCAAATTTATCCATATAAGATTTGTGAGTAACAGGTTCCCAAACCTCCATAAACACGTCAGCTTCACCTTTTGCAACAGCAGTAAAAACTGGAGCAACATCAGCTGTAATTAAATCAACACTATATCCTCTATCTTCAAGCACAACTTTAGAAAGATGAGCATTTGCTACACATTCAATCCAATTCACCAAAGCAATTGTAACATGCTTTTCATCACTCTTTTTACTTGAACCACCGCCACAACTGCTTAAAAACATTGCAGATGCAACTGCTATTATTAATAAATTTCTTAATCTTTTCATCATATTATTTTTTACTTAAGTTTTGAGTTATTCTATCTAATATTATGGCCAGCAGAACAACTGCTAAACCACTTTCAAATCCTAGCCCTATTCTAAGTTGACTAATACCTTGCAGCACTATAATTCCTAACCCTTTAGCTCCAATCATACTAGCTATAACAACCATCGACAAAGACATCATAATAGTCTGATTAACACCAGCTAATATTGTTGGCATAGCCAATGGAAGTTCTACCTTGAAAAGCAGCTGAGATGGTGTAGCACCAAAAGCCCTTGTTGCTTCAACACTATCACTTGGCACTTGCTGAATCCCTAACAAAGTAAGTCTAACAACTGGAGGCATTGAGAAAATAATGGTTGCAAATGCTCCAGGAACAGTACCCAATCCAAAAAACAATACTGCAGGAATTAAATATACAAATGCAGGCATAGTTTGCATTAAATCAAGAATTGGGCGAATTATAACCTCAGCTGTTGAACTTTTTGCACTCCAGATACCCAATGGGATTCCAAATAGTAACGCAATAAAAGCAGACGCTAAGACCAAAGCTAAAGTTAGCATTGTCTCTTCCCAAAAGCCCATATAATATATAAATATTAAACCTACAACTGTGAAAATTGTATTTCTAATGCTCGTTTTCCAATATGCTAAACCTGCAAAAATTGCAATAACAATATAAAATGGAAGCCATAACCAGAGAGTCTCAATCCCTCCAATCATACTGCTCATTCCATCACTAATACTATCTAAAACTCCTGAAAAATTAGCAGTAATCCAATTTACCGCTTTTTCAATTATATCTCCAACAATCATAATTCCTCTTTTGCTTTTTGAATAATTTCATTAATCTCTTTTCGTTTCTTACCAGTAGCTTCTGCAATTAAAGATGTTAGTGAAACAGAACCCATTAAGTGATTATTTTCATCGATTACCGGAATAGGGTAATTTGTTTTTGTAATCAGAGGTAACATATCTTCCACCGTTGTATCTGGTTTAACAACCATCACATCTGGGTTTATTATACCTTCTATACTTTTTTCTCCCTCCTTAATAATTTTAACTATATCTCTAATATTCACATATCCTAAGAAAGTACGGTTTGTTCTAACAACAGGCAACACGTCCAAACCTGTCTCACGCATAATACGAAGAACTATTTGAGGTCCATTTCTTTTCAAACTAACCTTTTTAGGCTTTGCAAACATCAAAGTGCTGGCAGTAATAATTGTACTGTGGTCAACTTTTTCTACAAAGGATTTTACATAATCATTTACAGGGTCTGTAATAATCTCCTCGGCTGTACCAACTTGCACAATTTCACCATCCTTCATTATAGCAATTCTGTCACCAAGCTTAATTGCTTCTTCTAAATCGTGAGTAATAAAGAGAATAGTTTTCTGCATTTTCTCTTGCAAAAGCAACAATTCATCTTGCATTTGTGAACGAATTAATGGGTCCAATGCTGAAAATGCCTCATCCATCAATAATACTTCTGGCGAGTTTGTTAATCCTCTTGCCAAACCGACTCTCTGCTGCATTCCTCCAGATAGCTCACTCACTTTTTGGTCTTCATAGCCTTCAAGCCCAACGACATTAATAATCTCCAGAGCTTTTTCTTCACGCTCCTCTTTTGGAACACCTTGTAATTCTAACCCAAAAGCCACATTACTCAATACTGAACGATGAGGCAAAAGACCAAAATGTTGAAAAACCATAGCTAAACTGTTGCGTCGAATATCTAACAACTCTTTATCGCTCATGTTTGTAATTTCAACATCATTTAGGAATATCTTACCTGCAGTTGGGTCTATCAGACGGTTTACACATCTCAATAACGTTGACTTTCCACTACCAGAAAGTCCCATTATCACAAAAATTTCTCCCTCTTTAATTTCCAGACTAGCATTATTTACAGCAACACTGCAACCAGTTTCTGCTAAAATATCTGCCTTACATTTTCCTTGATTAAGCAGTCTTAAAGCTCTAGACCTATTCTTTCCGAAAATCAAAGAGAGATTTTCTATTTTAATCTTATTCATTTTTAGCGAATTAGAAATAATAACCAAAATTTATATTAAAACGCTGCATCCACTCAGCATCAGCGTCTCCAACGCCAAGTCCATCACCAAAATTAGGAGTAAACCAAGGGTGATTCAACCCCATTGCATAATCAATATAGATATACATTGGGCCAGCAGTAACCAAAAAACCAGGAATTAGCTGTTGAGTATCATAAAAATTCTCACTCTTTTTATCAACGTAAGCATAATCAACATGGGCTTCGATGGAATTTATAGGTCCCCAGTTTGTTATAAACGTTTTTGCTATGCCCACAGAATATGAGTTAGCTTTTGCAGCGACATCATAAGGAGCACCATAAGCACCCATTTTAACAATATCCATAATTTGATTATTGTTGTCACGCGCTTTATAGTTATAAGTTAAAGCTGTGGCCTTTATACTCCAACCACCATCAAGCATAGAATGTAAATGAAGTGCATAAGCATCACTCCACACTGATTTATCAAGAGCTGAGTTATAAATACCACCTATTTGGGCAGATGCACCTAATTTAGTATGACCACCCAAAAGATAGTTCAGTCGTAAATTAAATTGGTCTTGCTCTTTTATTGAAGCATTTGCAGACGAAACAATATCATAAGAATACCGACTCGACTCACCTCCATGCCCTTGTGGCTCTGCACTTCGAAAGTAAGCAAAATCTATATCTAAATTCTCTATACCACTGTAGCGAAAATTCAGACCTAAATCATAATCATCTTCTAAACCAAAATAGTATTGTCCTTGAAAAAAATAAGAGTGCGAGGCAAAACCATCGATACCAAAAGGAACTTGCGAGACACCAAGTTTCATATACAAGTCCTCATTAAAAGCATAACCAAAATAACCATGGTGCATAAAATGAAGATTGGAATTAGGGTAAAATCTATATTCAAAGCTTAAATCAATGCCTCCTATAGAACCATCTGCGTTTAACCGCCAAGTATCCCATGTAAATTCGGGCTGTGTAGCATCTTTTATCCAACTTTTATCAAAAAGGTTAAACCGTAAAGCCCCTCCTATTTTGATTTTATTTTTCTCTTCTGCTTTGAGTGACATACTCAAAATTGTTAGGCTCAGTAATAATACTGAAGTTCTAAAACTCATAATTTAATTTGTTTTTATATCTATTTTTAAAAAATTTATATCTTTAAGGATAAATAGTTTCTACACGACAAATCTACAAAAATAAACATACTTTAGAAAATTACAAACCAACAATAGCAACAACAAAAGACACTAAACACCATATATGTCAATACATTGAGCAAGCCAACACAACAATACGCAACTTTAACAACTTTTAACCTTTAAGGCGAAATATAAATAAGTTCTACAAAACAGATAATTCAAAGCAAGAGCAAATAACATGTTAAAAACGACACCTTAATTCTATTTAGCATTTTTTAAGAAATAAAATGTATAACTCATATGTAGATATACATTAATACACTTAAAATAAACTACTTTTGCATCACAATAAATTAAAAATAGATAATGAATAACGACAAGATTAGGAATATTGCAATTATAGCACACGTTGACCATGGTAAGACCACATTAGTTGATAGACTTCTATTAGCTGGAAACCTGCTAAAAACGGACTCTTCAGAGCAAGGCTTAACGATGGACAACAATGATTTAGAGCGAGAAAGAGGGATTACTATTCTATCTAAAAACGTTTCAGTCGAGTGGAAAGGTGTAAAAATAAATATAATTGACACGCCAGGTCACTCCGATTTTGGTGGAGAGGTTGAGCGAGTTTTGAATATGGCAGATGGAGTAATTTTATTAGTCGATGCCTTTGAAGGCCCAATGCCACAAACTCGTTTTGTACTTCAAAAAGCTATTTCACTTGGCCTAAAACCAATAGTTGTAATTAATAAAGTTGACAAACCAAACTGCCGTCCTGATGAAGTTCAAGAGGCTGTATTTGACTTAATGTTTGACCTTGAAGCAACTGAAGACCAATTAGATTTTGCTACAATATATGGCTCAGCTAAAGAGAACTGGATGTCTGACGATTGGAATAAACGGACAGATAACATCTCTGTTCTATTAGATGCAATAATAAAACATATTCCAGCACCGAAAAAAATTGAGGGTACACCACAAATGTTAATCACCTCGCTAGAATACTCTCCATACTTAGGAAGAATTGCTATTGGAAGACTTCACAGAGGTGAATTGCGCACTGGAATGGACGTTGCTTTAGCAAATCAACAGGGAGAAATTCATAAAATGAGAATCAAGGAGCTGGATGTCTTTTCTGGTTTGGGTAGAGCGAAAGTTGACAAAGTAGAAAGCGGTGAAATTTGTGCACTAGTTGGTCTTGACCATTTTGATATTGGAGATACAATATGTGATATTGATAATCCTGAACCGCTAGAACCAATAGCAATTGATGAACCAACAATGAGTATGCTTTTCACAATTAATGATTCACCATTTTTTGGAAAAGAGGGAAAATTTGTGACTTCAAGGCATATAATTGAAAGATTAGAAAAAGAGCTAGAGAAGAATTTAGCTTTACGAGTTGAACCTACTGCCTCGTCAGATGCATGGAATGTTTATGGACGAGGTGTACTGCATCTTTCTGTACTTATTGAGACAATGCGTCGCGAGGGGTATGAACTACAAATTGGTCAGCCACAAGTAATTATTAAAGAGATTGATGGAGAAAAATGTGAGCCAATCGAGGAACTTTCAATAGACTTACCTGATGAGATGTCGGGTAAGACCATTGAAATTGTTCAGGCACGAAAAGGTGAACTTCGAAATATGGAACGTAAAGGAGATAGAGTTCATTTAGAATTTCTTATACCATCGAGAGGTATTATCGGACTTAGAAATGCACTTTTGACCATTACTTCTGGTGAAGCAGTAGTTTCGCACCGCTTTATAGAGTTCCAACCATGGAAAGGCGAAATGACTAAAAGAACAAACGGTTCTCTCATAAGCATGGAGAATGGAACTGCAATTGCATACGGAATTGACAAGCTACAAGAGAGAGGTAGTTTCTTTATTTTTCCTCAAGACAATGTTTATGAGGGTCAGGTTGTTGGAGAAAACAACAGAGATGGCGACTTAATCGTAAATGTTACACGTGGTAAAAAGCACACCAACATGCGAGCATCGGGTAGTGATGACAAAATAAAATTAATACCTCCAAAAGTTTTCTCGCTTGAAGAGGCTTTAGAATATATTCAAGGTGATGAGTATGTAGAGGTAACACCAACATCTATCAGACTTAGAAAAATATTGCTACACGAGCATGAGAGGAGAAGAGCGGGGAAATAGGACTGAATTAGTGGAAGGAGGAGAGTTGAAAGATTAAAGTTTAGGACGATAATGTAGGGGCAGGTCGACTCCGCTCACTGACCACATGTCTACGCCGTGTCTAGCTAAAGACTAGATGGTCGTCATATTTTAATTGAAAGAGGAGAGGTGAAAGTGGAAAGTGGAGAGTGGAAAGTCGTCCTAAATTTAACCCCCCGCCCCCCTAAAGGGGGAGAATATAACGTACTAAAACACACTGGCTTACTTGATTTAGTATAATGATAATTAATTGCTGGGTCTAAAAGCCCCCTTTAGGGGAAACGAAGTTCAGCGTAGCTAATGGGGGTAAAACTCATTGTTAATAAGCATATTATTCTTTGAAAGCTACCAATAATTCTTATTTTATTAATGCAACATATAATAAAAACAAGCACTAATTAAATCAAAATGATAAACAATAGATGAAATATAATTGCGACACTCTAAAAGAGACACAAGGCTTGCAGACTCCTAATAATCACCGCCTTGCAAACTTTGTAAAAACAAGTGATAAAGCTAAGAGATAATATATAGGCTCATCCATTTATAATGACCGATATTATTTAAAAAAAACGATAATTTAACATTATAAAAAAAGGCTACCAAACAGTAGCCTTTTTTTATTTCAAAAATTTATAACTCTTTAGAAAATAGAGAAAGCAACTGTTAAACCACTCATTACAACAGCAACCATTGTCATTAATTTTATTAAAATATTTAATGACGGACCTGAAGTATCTTTGAATGGATCACCAACAGTGTCACCAACAACACCAGCTTTGTGAGCTTCACTTCCCTTACCTCCATAATTTCCTTTTTCTATATATTTTTTAGCATTATCCCATGCACCACCGGCATTGTTAAGCATACAAGCAAGAGTGAATCCTGTAGTTAAACCACCAACTAAAAGACCGATAACACCTGCAACACCAAAAATAACTCCAACCAATACTGGAACTGCAATAGCTAAAAGCGATGGGAAAATCATCTCTTTTTGAGCACCTTTTGTTGAAATTTCTACACAACGAGCATAATCTGGCTTAGCTTTATATTCCATTATTCCAACAATCTCTCTAAACTGACGACGAACCTCATCAACCATATCAGCAGCAGCACGGCCAACAGCTTTCATCGTAAGTGCACTAAAAACAAAAGCCATCATAGCACCCAAAAACACTCCTGCAAGAAGCATCGGGTTGAAAATTGTCAAATCATAAGCTGCTACAAAGTCTGGAAGTGAAGCAGTTTTAATATCAATTAATGCTTGTCCTTCAGACATAGCAATATCTGGGGCTTGTCCACTGTAAAACAACACATTACCCACCTCTTTAATCCCCTCAATTGATGCAGATGCGCTTTTTCCAATCCACAAACGAACCTCTTCAACATATGCAGCCAAAAGAGCCATAGCTGTAAGAGCAGCTGAACCAATGGCAAAACCTTTACCTGTAGCAGCTGTCGTGTTTCCAAGCATATCAAGAGCATCAGTGCGCTCGCGAACTTCTGGTGGTAAATTAGACATCTCTGCATTTCCTCCTGCGTTATCAGCAATTGGACCAAAAGCATCTGTAGCTAATGTTATTCCAAGAGTTGAAAGCATACCAACAGCAGCAAAACCAATACCATAAACACCATAGGCAAAATTACTGAAACCACCTGCAAAACCAAATGACGCTATAATACCAGCAATTACAGTAACAACAGGAATCCAAGTTGAGAACATACCAACTGCAATTCCGTCAATAATTAACGTGGCAGGTCCTTGTTGAGCTTGTTCTGCAATACCTTTTGTAGGTTTATATTCGTCAGAAGTAAAATACTCTGTTCCTTGCCCGATTATTACTCCAGCAATAAGTCCAGCAGTTACAGAACCAAAAATTCCCCAAGTAATCCAATCTGCCCAAGCCATTATAGCAAGAGCAACAAGAATTAATGCAGAACTTCCACCTGTACCAAGTAAAAGAGCATTTAATAAGTTCTTTTGAGTTGCAGACTCTTTTGTTCTTACCATATATATACCAAGGATTGATAGCAAAATACCAATTGCAGCAACAATCATTGGAGAAGTTACAAACGGTAGCATCTCTTCACCTGTTAACCCTGGAAGAGCAGCACCAAGTGCAGCAGTTGCCAATATTGAACCACAATAAGATTCATAAAGGTCGGCACCCATACCAGCTACGTCACCTACGTTATCACCTACGTTATCTGCAATTGTAGCAGGGTTACGTGGGTCATCCTCAGGAATATTAGCTTCAACCTTACCAACTAAATCAGCACCAACGTCAGCAGCTTTTGTATAAATTCCTCCACCAACACGTGCAAAAAGAGCCTGAGTAGAAGCACCCATACCAAAAGTAAGCATAGTTGCAGTAATCTCAACAAGTTTTTGCGACTCTGTTGTACCTGGATGAACAAAAGTTAAACCTAAAAATTGTACGCCACTTTCCATATTACCTGGCGTAAAAATTATATCATTTAAAAACCAAAACCATAAAGCAATATCTAGCAATCCGAATCCAACAACTACTAATCCCATAACTGCACCACTCCTAAAAGCTATTTTCAATCCTTTATTAAGTGATTCAGATGCACCTTGCGCAGTACGAGATGAAGCAAAAGTTGCAGTTTTCATTCCTAAATAACCACATAAACCAGAGAAAAAACCTCCAGTTAAAAAGGCAATAGGAACAAATGGGTTTTGGACACCCATAAAAGCTAAAACTGATAATAATACGGCCAATACAATAAAAACTTTAATAACGACCTTGTATTGACTTGACAAATAAGCCATAGCACCATCACGAACATGTTGTGCTATCTCTCTCATTGTAGGATTTCCCTCATCACTTTTCATCATTTGCTTAAAAAATATCCAAGCAAAGACTAATGCTAAAATCGAAATCACAGGAACAATCCCAAAAATAGTAGTAAGCATAGACAAATAATTTTAAGTTTAAAGATATTTTTATTTTATATTTTCTAAATTTAGCAAAAACATTTACAATCATTAACAAATTAGTGTCAAAAGTTTACTTTTATTAATAAATAGAATGTTTTTAAATAAAAAGGGTGTCCAAAAAAAATTAAACACCCTCTTAAAACCATAAAAAAATCTAACCTAAAATATTTTTAATTATCCTCAATTATTCATTAGTCAAATTACTCATAGATTGATTGCGTTTACCCCCGTCCGCCTAAAGGGGAGCTACCCGAAAACGTAAATACAAAACGTAATTTTCATTACTTAATAACTTGCTTTAATAGATCTACCTTGTCTAGCTGAAAGCAAGAGAGAAACGAAGTTCAGTGTAGCTAATTAGGAGTTTATGCGTAATGCAAACTTTTTAAATCACAAACTTCTAATTACCAATTGCTTTTACCCCCGTCCCCCTAAAGGGGTGCTACCCTAAAACGTAAATACAAAACGTAA